>CAMEKL010000010.1 GCA_945921365.1 uncultured Bacillota bacterium | reverse complement strand
AATGTAATTAAGTAATAAAAAGTAACAAGAAAAGTAACAAAAAAAGTAACAAAAAAGAAAATTTAGAATTGGCATTTAACAGAGAATACACAGAGGGATATTTTAATGGAAACTGCAACATAATTTCAAACTTCAATAACCACATTGGAGTTCATATTGGAAAGGTTGAAAAAATTACCTTAGGAAAAAAGTTTAACGAGTTTGTTTTCTCGTCATCAAAAGACCTTTCGAAAAAGTCATCAGTCAAACTTTTTGAAAACGGAAAAGAGCTATGCACAATTTCCCTTTTTGACCTTAAAAAACTTGGCGAAAATAAATACTATGCAACTACTATGCAAAATATAAAAAATGGCGCAGAAGTAAGGCTTATAGAGGATTATAATCTTGAAGAAGTGCTATGCAATTTTACTAAAAAGAAAAAAATTCAAATTGAAATTGAAGCATTTAGTGGCAATAAAATCAAAGCAAAATTTGACAATTTTGAGATTGTTGGAAACACGCTCGAAAAGGCGCAAAATCAACCACTATCAAAAGAAGATATTGTCACCTGTTTTAATAAGAGTGAATATTTTGAATGCGATATAAATTTCAAAACCGATGGCGTTTTTGTTCCAAAAAGCGCATTAAATGAATTTAGAAGAAACTTCTATGATAAACTTTTTCAAAAACTAACAGAATTTAAAGGTCAAAAGCTTGAAAAAAAATTTATTCAGACTAATATGCCGTTTGATAAATTTGAAAATTTTCAAATTATTGAAAATATAAACGAAAAACTTGAAAAAGAGAATATTATTTATTCTCCAGAAATATACAAAATTGAAAGCATCAAAAGACTTATGGAAATTTGTGCTAAATGTGGAAAAAATGCATTTCTTGACACTCCAAACTTTGCAGTAAAAGAGGACATTGAAATTTTAAGGGAAATAATTAACAAAACAGGCATACCGATTATTGCCAACAACTATTATGCCCTATCTTTAAAAACAAAAAAAGTGGCTGGCGGGCTTCTTAATGTTTACAACTCCATTAGTGCAAATTTCCTCAATATGCCTGTTCTTTCAGCTGAAAATGAACTTTCCAATCATATTGACGTTCCACTTATGACACTTCGCCACTGCCCAATGAAAGAACACTTGGGCGCAAAATGTTCCTCTTGCCCATATAACAACAACTTTAAATTTGTTATGCAAAACGGAAGAGAGCTTAAACTAAAACGCAAAAAACTTACAAGTTGCACGTTTTATCTTTGTTAATGTATTTTTCAAGGTCAGTTTTCTTTTCATCGACGCATATTTGCGTTGAATTTCCATCTTCAAACCAATACCCTTCGCCATAAAGCGTTGTTTTGCCATCTCTGATTAAAACATAAGGGCCATCAGGAATCGCCTAAAATGGCTTATTTTTACTGTCTCCTACTGCCATGTCTTTAACACTTATTCCATCAACAAATTCATCTTTAACTTTTTGCCAATGTGGCAAAATGCTAAGTTTTGTTAAACCAAGTCCGCTAAAATATCTCTTATAGTTTCCATCTATTGCCTCGCCTTCTTCTTCTGGCTGTGAATAGACAATTTCTGCACAGTTCATAGATCCAGCACTAATTCCGCATATAACAGCTTTTGATGATTTCAAAAGCTCTTTTAAGTTTATATCTTTAAAAAATTCGTTTTGCGTTGGAACATGACCACCAGAAAGCCATATAAAATCGGCATTTTCAACAAGTGTTCTTGCATACTTTTTTGTTCTGTCATCTAAAACAGCATAGTTTTTAAATGGAAGCGTAAGTTCCATACTCTCTTTCGCTACTTGAAAATAATTATCAGTTTTCTCATAATACTCTGGGTTTGATGTAATAAACAAAAAATTGTTGTATTTTTTAATTGAAGATTTAAAATTGTCAAGAATAAAATTTTTATTTCCAAAATTTTTTGCAATTTTATTTCCATCTTCGTCTTTAATGTTTGTATCTAATGATGCTGTTAGAAAAATATCCAAAATTTCCTTCCTTTTAGCAATTTTTATCAAACATTTAGCAAAAAGTCAACAATATTAAAAAAAACTTATAAAAAACAATTGACAAATAAAAACAATATGATATAATAGTTAAGAATTTTGCGGATGTGGTGGAATGGTAGACACGCTTGTTTAAGGGGCAAGTGAGAAATCGTGTGGGTTCAAGTCCCGCTATCCGCACCAGAAAAAATTGTCGGGCTTTTTGCTCGATTTTTTTTATTCAAAAAAAATGCGTCGCTCTTTCGGCCGCAATTTTTTCTTTCGCACCAGACGAAAATTTTTTCAAAATTTTGTGCGAACTCTCTTGCGAAGAATTATCTTCGAAGAAAAAATAAGTGGTTATTCTTTCACATCTAGGGAAACAAGGTTTTGTGAGTGGTAGCGAAAAAGACTCGAACGCGTGCAAAAAAAAGTTGCCAGTGGCAAGTTTTCGGCACTTCAGCGATAAAGAAAAGCGGAGTGAGTTGTCTTCCGCACTAGAAGAAATTGTCTGGCTTTTTGCTCGATTTTTTTATTCAATAATAACGCGAAGCAGTTTTTTTGTTAGACGTATTTTTATTTAACACTTTTTTCTTCTTTATTGAATAAATATGTAAAGAAAACTTGACATTTTATTTTTATAGCATATAATAATAATGTAAAGTAAACTTTACAAAATTAAAAAAGGAGAAAGATATGGAAAAAGAAAAAATTTTGGAAAAAACTTCAAGGAAAAAGGCAATTATTGGAGAAATGGAAAGAGAAAAACTTGGCAAAAGTTCGTTAATTTCTTTGCTTGCAACAGGAATTCTCGCAGTTGTTTTCATTATTGTTGAAAGTGCGTTAAATCACCCATCATCTGCGTATTTGATTGCATCAATTTGTTTCTTTTGGGCTAGTCTTTTTTACACGCTTCAATATTTTCTTGCAAAAAGACCATGGCAAGTGCTTATTGGCTCAGTTTTAGATGGTCTAGCGTTTATATTCTTCACAGTTAGATATATTCTTTTTGTTTGTGGCGTGTGGTGTTAAAATGGAACTTAAATTTAAAAACAAAATAAAAGAATATAGAGAAGCAAAAGGATTTTCACAGCAAAGACTTGCTGACCTTGTTTCAACAACAAGGCAAACAATAATTTCCATTGAAAAAGGAACATTTAATCCAACTGCAAAGCTTGCTTATCTAATCTGTCTCGCATTAGATGTGAAATTTGAAGAACTTTTCTTCTTTGAGGATTAAAAAACAGCCATTGTGGCTGTTTTTTACATTATAGGTTATATTATCTCATCATCAATATTTTCAATCACACCTGCAATTTGAATTTTGTTAACAGAAATTTCATAAGCAGTTTTTGTTTCAACTTCGTCTTCTGAAATCTTTTTTTGATAGTCTCTGCTTTGAATTCTTCCAACAATCGAAACTTTTGCACCAACCTCAGCGTCTTTTATAAATCTAGCATTCCTGCCCCAAGCAATGCAAGGGAGATAATCAGACTTGTTATACGCCCTATTAACAGCAACTAATACATCGCAAATTTCCCTTTTAAAAGGTGTTGTTCTATAAACTGGTGGTTTACAAATAAAACCTTCAATTTCAATTATGTTTGGATTCATGCTTTCATCAACATCAATAATTTCCCTAACAAAAACTGTTAACATAAGTTTACTTTTGCCGTCAACAATTTTATTATATGACCTAAACTGCCCTTTAACAGCAATTATATTTCCAATTTTAAATATATCTTTTGCAAGTAATTTTTCTGACACTGTGATTGGAATTAAATCACTATTTTCTGAAAGTCTTTGAACGGATAGAATAAGCTCATAAAAGCCCTCTCCAAACGTTTCGTGGCTAAACACAGGTTCCGACTCAACCTTTCCACTTAAAAATACTTTGTTGTTGTTCATTAGTTCATAATTCATCTTACATTTCCTCCAATATTTGAACTCTATTCAGCGTTGTTCTCTTCTTCAACATCGCTTTTATTTAGAGATTTCTGCATTCCATTTCTATCTATTGTGTAATTTTCTTGATATATTAAATCCCCAACGCTTGTAACTTTATATCCTTGCTTTTGCAATCTGTCTAAAACAAGTGGAAGTGCTTCTAAAATGTGGTCTGAATTGTTGTGGCAAAGAATAATAGAACCATTTCTAACTTTGTTTATCACTCTTTCGCAAATTTCTTGACCAGAAATCCCCTTCCAGTCTAGTGTGTCAACATCCCACTGAATTGTTTTTAAATTTAAACTATCTGCCACATCAATTAGTGCATTTGAATAAGAGCCAAAAGGTGCTCTAAAAAGCTTTACATCTTTGTTTGTTATGTCTGTTATAAGTTTGATTGAGCTTTCAAGCTCTTGTTTCATCTGCTCAGGTGAAAGTTTAACCATATCGGGATGCGTGTTAGAGTGAGTTCCAATTTCAAAACCGTTTTCATCAATTTTTTTAACAATGTCGCCGTATTTATCAGTCCAAAACCCAACAAGAAAAAATGTTGCCCCAGCATTATATTCTTTGAGAATTTCCATAATTCCTTCAGTTTTATCTGCCCCCCAAGCGGCATCAAATGAAATTGCAACTTGCTTTTCTTGTGTGTCCACATAGTAAATTGGAACTTTTCTGTTTGCATATCCAAAAAAAACTTGTGCAGCGCTAACTCCGTCAATTGAAACACTAAGCAGAATTGTGGCAAGAATAACAGCAAGACATATTATGATTGTTCTAAATTTAATAACATAAAAACGCATTATCTCCTCTCCTTTAATATAGCAAACAGCAAATTTTTACTGTGAGCAATAATTTGTTTAATTTATGTTCATTAACTCAGTTTTTGTCGAAGGTTTCTTTTCATAATTAAATATATTTTTGCATTTTGATTTTTATGCATAAAAAAATCAAGCATCAAGCTTGACTTTGTTTAAATTATGCTTTTTAACTATTTTGTATTGTCCATCCCGTTGCAATCAAGTTTGCATCACCTTGAATTACATCAAGAACAAGTGTTGCTTCAATTCTCTTAACTTCAACATTTTCTCCGTTACGTGGAGTGTATGGATAGCCACCACCCTCAACCCTTTCACCTGCGTTTTGTGAAAGATAGTTAGGATGAATTGCCATTGTTATAGAAGAAGTTCCGTCAAAAACTTCAATTGGATTATTCTTAACAATTAGTGTTGGAGTTGCTCCATCAACTGAATAATAATACCAACCATCATCTGAAAGTGCCCAATTCGTTGTGAAAAGTGATTCATCAGATTGAGAGAAGATTCCAGCATAATCAGTTATAACATCTTCACCAGTTTCTCTATCTTTAATTAAGTGTTCTGAGCCCCCATCGAGATTATCATAAAATCTATATTCAATCTTTGCTCTTGCAAAGAAATTAACTGAATTTTCATTAACTCCAATATTTGCACTTGGAATATCAATTTGTTGATTTGGCAAAACAGAGTCAGATGTTGCATTAACTTTAAAAAGTTTTACATTCGCATTTTTTTCCCACAAAACATCATTAACTGATCCTTCGGCAAATCCATAATAATCTACATAAATTCCACTGTCAAATTTCAATGTTCCCCTTGCTTGCCTAACCGCTGAAAAATAAGCTATTGAGCCAAATATAACAGCTCCAAAAACAAGCAAAATTGTAACTGCAAAAAGTGAATAAAACATTATTTTCTTTTTGGATTTCATATTCTCTCCCCCTTCTCATAATACAACATAAACAACTATAATCAAAATAAATTTGCTTAATTTAATATTTTTTTTAAAAACATTCCTGTATAACTTTTCTTATTTTTACAAATTTCTTCTGGAGTTCCTGTTGAAACGATATTTCCACCTTCATCTCCACCTTCTGGACCAAGATCTATGATGTAATCTGCACTTTTAATAACATCAAGGTTGTGTTCAATGCAAACAACTGTGTTCCCAGCGTCAACAAGTCTGTTTAGAATATCAATAAGTTTATGAACATCAAACATATGAAGCCCAGTTGTTGGCTCATCTAAAACGTAGATTGTTTTTCCTGTTGAGCGTTTTGCAAGTTCTGTTGCAAGTTTAACACGCTGTGCTTCACCACCAGAAAGTGTTGTCGCAGACTGACCAAGCTTGATATATCCAAGGCCAACATCAAAAAGCGCTTGCATTTTGTTCTTTATTGCTGGAATATTTTCAAAAAAATTAAGTGCTTCTTCAACAGTCATATCAAGAACATCAGCAATTGATTTGCCCTTATATTTAACTTCAAGAGTTTCTCTGTTAAAACGCTTTCCATGACAAACTTCACATGGAACAGTAATATCTGGCAAGAAATACATTTCAATTTCTTTATAACCAGCACCTTCACACGCTTCACAGCGTCCACCTCTAACGTTAAAACTAAATCTGCCAGATTTATATCCACGCTCTTTGGCATCTTTTGTCATCGCAAATAAATCTCTAATTGCTGTAAACACTCCTGTATATGTTGCTGGATTACTTCGTGGTGTTCTTCCAATAGGTGCTTGATCTATCATAATCACCTTGTCTAAAAGATTCACATTTTCAATATCAACATCTGATGTTTCAAGATTTGCTCTATTAAGTTTATTTGCAAGATATGGATACAGCACCCCATTTATTAAACTACTTTTTCCACTTCCAGAAACACCCGTGACGCAGTTCAAAACTCCAAGTGGAATATCAACACTAATGTTTTTAAGGTTATGAAGCTTTGCACCAGAAATTTTTAAAAATCCTTTTTTTGTTGTTCTTCTCTCTTTTGGCACTTCAATTTTAACTTTTCCACTTAAATACTTACCAGTTATAGATTTTTCACATTTCTCTATATCTTCAAGTTTACCTTGTGCAACAATTTCTCCGCCATGAACACCAGCGTATGGCCCAAAATCAACAATATGATCAGCACGCCTAATTGTGTCTTCATCATGCTCAACAACTATGAGAGTGTTCCCCAAATCTCTTAAATGTTCCATTGTTTGAAGTAGCATCTCATTATCTCTTTGGTGAAGACCAATTGATGGTTCATCTAAGATGTATAAAACGCCAATAAGTCCACTTCCAATCTGCGTTGCAAGCCTGATTCTTTGTGATTCCCCACCGCTTAAGCTATCTGCGCTTCTTGATAGTGAAAGATATCCAAGGCCAACATCAAAAAGGAATTTAAGCCTTGCCTTAATTTCCTTTAAAATTGGCTCGGCAATTTCAATTGCTTCTTTGTTGCAAAATTTTAGGTTTTCACAAATGGTTAGCAAATTTTTGCAACTGATTGAACAAAAATCTATTATATCTTTTCCATCTATTTTAACAGAAAGTGCTTTTTCATTAAGCCTTTTTCCACCACATTTTTTACATTTTTGCTGACGCATAAGTTTGCCAATCTCAAACTTAATAAATTCACTTGTTGTTTCTTTGTATCTTCTTTTTAAATTGTTTATAAGGCCTTCGAAAGTTCTGCTCACATGCCCTTCAAATTGTTCATTTTTTAAGTCAAACTCAATCTTTTCCTTACTTCCATACAGAAGAATGTCGAGTTGATTTTTTGGCAAATCTTTAAGTGGCGTGTTCATATCAATATCATAAAGCACAGCAAGTTTTTTTAAATACATTGATGCAATACTTCCTGTTTCAATATTCCAACCTGTTATATTTAACGCACCTTGATTTATTGAAAGATGGGAATTTTTAAGCACCAAACTTTCGTCAATATCAAGCGTATATCCAAGTCCAGTACAAGCTTCACAAGCGCCATATGGCGCATTAAAACTGAAAAGTCTGGGACTTATTTCTTCAATTGAATATCCACACTCACTGCAAGAAAAATTTATGTTAAAAACTTCAACCAAACTCTCTTTTTCACTATCACTAGGAAGTTTTTCAACATAAACCAAGCCTTCAGCAAGTTTTAATGCAACTTCTAAGCTTTCTGTCAATCTAGATTTTATATCTTTTTTAACGATAAGCCTATCAACAACAACACTGATGTTGTGTTTGATGTTTTTATCTAAGTTAATTTCCTCATCAAAAGTATATTGATTACCATCAATGTTAACTCTCACATATCCGCTTTTTTTCAAACTGGCAAACAGTTTTTCAAAAGCCCCCTTTTGCCCACGAACAACCGGCGCTAAAATAAGGATTTTAGAGCCTTCTTCGTAGGATAGAACTTTGTCAACAATTTGGTCAATTGATTGTTTTTCAATCGGTTTATTGCAATGTGGGCAATATGGAGTTCCAACTCTTGCAAAAAGAAGCCTAAAATAATCATAAATTTCAGTTACAGTTCCAACTGTTGACCTTGGATTATTATTAGTTGTTTTTTGATCAATTGAAATTGATGGAGAAAGCCCATCAATTGAATCAATATCTGGTTTTTGAGTTTGCCCCAAAAACATTCTTGCATAAGAAGAAAGCGATTCAACATATCTTCTTTGCCCTTCAGCAAAAATTGTGTCGAACGCCATAGTTGACTTTCCACTTCCAGAGACACCTGTAAAAACAACAAGCTTATTTCTTGGAATTTCCAAGTTAACATTCTTTAAGTTGTTTTCCCTTGCACCTTTGATTATAATTTTTTCTTCCATTTTTATCTCGAATTATATTATTAACAAAAAAAGTTCTATTTAAGCAATTCAGCCAAATTTTTAAGCCTTGAAATAACTTCACACTCACCCAAAATTGAGCATATTTCAAACAAATCTGGAGAATTTTTTCTTCCAGTAATTGCAAGCCTTATAAACATACAAACATCGGCAACATTGCCTTTAAATGCTTCTGGGTTTTGTTTATATTCCTTATTATTTGTTGCATAGCCAAGCTTTTCTGACATCTGTTTTATTTCGTCAAACCAAACTTGTTTGTCTTTATAATCTTTATAAACACCAATATAACTTAACAAAACTTCTTTTAATTTTAATTTAAAGTTTTCGTCATCTTCAATTTCAAAATTTTCTAATGCATAGCACTTAAAGTATGGTTTAAACATATATGCATAATACTCTGGAATTTCCGACCACATAGCAATATCTTTTCTTGGTTTTGGATTATACCTGTCAATTGCTAAGACTCTCTTTGCATAGCACTCATTTTCTTCTAAATATTTTGCAAAATTAACGTTATATTCTTTTGCCCAAGCAAGTGCAAAATCATAAACTTGCTCTGCTGTGTATCTTGCAACAATGTTTTTTGAAATATCATTCAATTTAACCATATCTAAAAGAGGAGAAACGGCAGTGATATCACCTGTTCCAAATTTAAACTCTCTCCAATCTAAATCTGGATTTTTTGCTCTCCAAGGTTCAAAAGATGATGAAATTAAGTTTAGAAGATACTCAAAAACGGCATCTTTTGGATATCCTTTTTCAAAATAATATCTCATATCCGCTTCTGGGTCATATCTTTTTGAAAGTTTTCTTTTATTTCCATTTTCTGGAATTTTACAAATGAGCGGATTGTGACAATATTTAAAGTGTTTCAAGCCAAGTGCATCAATAACCTCAATGTGAACAGGGGTTGAAGATATGTATTCTTCTCCTCTAACAATTGTTGTTGTGCCCATAAGATAGTCATCAATTATGTGAGCAAAAAGATATGGAGGAATTCCATCTTGTTTCATCAAAATAACATCTTTTGCATTCGCTTGCGCTTCAATTTCGCCTTTAATTAAATCTAAGAATTTAACTCTTTCTTTGCCTGTTCCGTTTGTTTTAAGCCTTATTGCAAACTTTTCACCATTATCTAAATGTTTTTTAACTTCACTAAAACTTAAATTCCTGCAAGCATCATATTCAAACTCATCATTCTCTGCAAACTTTTCTTCTCTGTTTTTTAAAATTTCTTCTTTACCCTCTGTTGCTTTACAAAAACATGGAAAAGCTTTTCCTTTCGCAACAAGGAATTTCGCATAGGAAGCGTATATATCTTTTCTTAAGCTTTGAATATATGGACCATAATCTCCAACTGGCTCATAGCCTTTTTCTTGATATTCATCAGGGAAAATACCAAATTTATCCATTATCTCTTTAATAACAGCAAAAGCATCTTTATTCTCCCTTTTAGCGTCAGTATCTTCTAATCTTTTAATAAAAATTCCACTAGAATTTTTTGCAAGGCTATACGATATAAACATTTGGAAAAAATTTCCAAGATGCATAAATCCGGTTGGGCTTGGCGCATATCTTGTTACTTCTCTTCCTTCTTCCAAGTTTCTTCTTGGAAATTTTTCTTCCCAAAATGAGATATCTTTAACTTTTGGATATAGTGCATCTGCAATTTTTTCAAATTCTGTCATATTTTTCTCCATGGTTTTGATTATATCTTTTTTTATTTTATTTTCAAGCATTTTCAACAAGTTCTCTAAAAATATATGTATGATTTTTTAACTCTCCAAAATCTTCTATGTTGTTATCATTTTTTTTATAAACAAAGAATGGAAGTTTGGCGTTTTGCTGTTCAGTTGTTGAAACAATAACTAGCGTGTCTTCTGCTTCAAGTTTTTCAAGAATTTCAAATAAGCATTCATCGAACCTCTCCAAATATATTCTCGCGCCAAGCAAATCCCCTTTATCTAGATAAACCTTTTCCAAATCTCCAAATTCCACATACAAAAATTCATCAGTTTTTTTAGACAATTCTTTTAAAGTTAATTTAAATGAAAGTTCATCAGCTTTTGTTGTGTAAACTTCATCAAAACAATCTTTATCAACAAAAGAAAGCACATCACCAATTCCAACAACCTTCATCTTTTCTTTAACACTTTCTAAAACTGGTGAAGAGCAAAGCGATGTTACAAATTTTTTGCAATATTGGGTTCTATAAAAATTATTGTTCTCACCTGCAAAAACAATTGAATTAACTTCATGAAAA
>CAMEKL010000009.1 GCA_945921365.1 uncultured Bacillota bacterium | reverse complement strand
ATATAAGTTAGGTGTGCACACTTGCAACCAGAGCCTAAAATAGAGTTCTTAATTTCAACATAGTTACCAATTCTTATTTTGTTTTTAAGCTCACTGTTTTGTTTTATATGCGCATATGGTCCAACAGTGCAAAAATCGCCAATCTTGCTGTCTGTTATCTCGCTCTTGTTAATTGATGTTCCAAAACCAATTTCACTTTTAAGAACAAAATTTTGTCCCTCAAAACAAACATTAGAGTGTATTGTTGAGCTTACAATCTTGCTGCCAGCAGAAATCATAACATTTTCTTCAATTATACTGTCTGTTGATATATAAACATTTTTTATATCTTCAAAAACTATGCCTTTTTTTCTTAACTTTTTAAGTTCACTAACTTTTAAAAAACTCATACAAATATATATTCGTATGAGCCTTTTTTTGTTATCTAATTCTAAGTTTCTTTCTAAGCAGTAGGAATAGAACAACCCCAACAACAACTGCAACACATCCAACAACAATCAAAATTATTGTAACAGTGTTAAGCGGATCAACAATTTCAACTTTATAAGAATAGATTAGTTTATCACTCGACGTGTATACTTGAATGTAATAAACACCCGTTTCAGACATCTTTCCTATGAAGTTTTCTGTGAAATCTTCACTTTCAAAATATTCACTGTTTATTCTCAAAAGTTCTTCATCATTAACCATTATAACACAGTCACCAACCTTATCGTATAGGTTGATTGTGTTAAATTTAAGTTCAACATCTCCTGTGGTTGTTGTTCCCTCAGGAATTGAAACAACAATTGAAGGTGTTGTGTTATTAAGCCAAACATCAAATTCAAAACTTTGAACTGGAACTGATGTTGTTGACATCTTGATTCTATAAATTCCGCTATCAAGACCATTATCTCCAATAACAGACATAATAACTTCATCATTAACAAGAACTGAACTCAAATCAAAATCAGTGCCGTTATATTTGATGTAATCAATTATATATCCGTTATAATTTTGATAGGAGAACGCCCATCTTGAATCGTTTGGATTGATAATAGTGAATGTATATTTTTCAATTCCTATTTCATTGCCCGCTTTTGTTGCAGTGAAATATATCACATATCTTCCACTCTCTGTAAACTCATAAGTTTTTAGTTTGTTGTTTGAAAGATTATACTCTTCTCCATTTCTTTCAACATGAATAGTTGGTGCAGGTTTATCTTCATAATATGAAATTGTTGAAGATGGAATTGAAATAGTTACATTTTCGTTATAAACTGCGTTATCAATTGGATTTTCGTCATTAACAAGGAATATAACGGATTTTATGAAGTTGATATTATATCTATCTTTAACGCCAAAGTTAACTCCATTATCTAAATCTGTAATGGTTTGAACGTTTCCAGCAAGATCTGTGAAGATTAAAACATAATTTCCAGATTTTGTTAATGATATCTTTGTTGTTAATTCATCTCCACTTTCAATTTTTTCAGAGAAAGTTTTTCCCCCATCATTTGAAATTTGATAGAAAATTTTGTTTGCAGGAAGGATATAGTAACTATTCCATTGCACAGTTACAAAATCAAATTCATCAGCATTATAAATGTAAATATCAGTTGTTGATTTAGTTATTAAATTTTCAGCAACTTCTCCTGGTTTATTTCCAAGATAATATTCAAGTGAGTTTACCAAAATATCATTATTTGCATTTAAGACTGTTATTGCAATTTTTCTTGAAAACTTAATTGAAGAACCAGCATCTAACGTTTGAGATTTAATCTCGTAGATATAATTTGTGTATTGAACTTCATTTTTTGTTGACAAAAGTTCTGCAACAACTCCATTATTAACAGAAATTTCGTAGGTTGAAGTGTTAATAATATAGTGATAGTTGATTTTTTCTCCATTACACTCAAATATCTTGCCAGTTGGCTCTATAATCCTATATGGATTATCAGTATTGTTTGCATCATATGCAACAACAGAATAGAAGTTAACATCATAGTTTGCAATTATGAATTGCTTTTCATATGAATAAGCAAGAGAACCATTTGGATTTCTGTTAAATATCTTTATATCATATGTTCCAGCTTCTGAAATAGAGTATGATGTTGGAATTTCAACATAACCCTCATTTGAACCACGCTTTCTGAGCATAACAACAGAGGTATACCCCATATTTTCCAAACTTTCATAAGAAATAAACAATTTCCCAGAGTGTGTTTGAGTTTTATTAAATAGCGCCTGAGTAATATCCTCCCCTTTTGCATTCCTTAATGTAATCTTTGGAATTTGATTATAAATTATAACATTATAAACTTTCTTTGCATCGGTTTCATCTGAGTCATAAACATCATCAAAATCAGAAAGATTTTCTTTAACAATTATTTCATATTTAACCATTCCTCCAAGGAATGAAGAATTGCTTTCATTAACAGGAACAGCTTCAAGTTTATAACTATAATAGCCATCTTTTTTTATTATCCTGTCTTCATTTAGCTCATAAATTGAAGAAACACTTGAAGTTCCATTATCAGTTATAATGTTAATTGCAACCTCAGAATCAATCTTTTCATTGAAGTAGATAGAATCTTTTGAAGAAACTAAAATGCTTGAAAGGGATTGCATATTCTCTGTTAAATCAGCACTTCCTTCATATCTGTCAAAACTTATATCTAAATATGATGCCAAAATGTGATTTTCTCTTCCAAAATTGTCAGTATAAACGATTAAGAAAACAAAGTTGTTCCATTCGTCCTTTTTGTCTGTATAAACATAATAAGTTGTTTTTGTTCCATAATCATTTGTTGAAATCTCATTTTTATTTAAGCTGTATGTTGTTATATCGTTTGTTTCTTTATTTAATGCATAAATTTCAAGTTCTTTAATCTCAATTGAATTTTGTTTGGTAACACTAATACCAATATCTGCAGTTTGAGTTACACTGTCTTTTACCAAACGAACATCGAGAACTTCATTTATGTTGGAAACGTTGAACGTGAGTGTGTAGTTCTCTTTTGCAACTGCATTTGTTATTTCAAAAACATACTTATTGGAACTAACAAGCTCGATTTCTGAAAGTAAAATTTCACTTTGACTATCACCAACAATTCTGTAAGCGCTATTTCCCTGGTTAAAAGGAGTTATTAAATAGGTTTTTCCGCCTTGTGAAAATTTTATTTGTAAGGATTATTGAATTTAATTTCATTTATAGTTGCGAAGTTGAAACTGTTAACTTCTCCCGCTAAATTTTCGCTTTTGAAAGAGATTGTTCCTTGCTTTTCTTCATCAGCATCTTTATATGAGTATGAAACATCAACAGTGCTGTTTTCTTCTGCAATATAAACAGAATATATTGTTGTGTTGCCAGCATAGTCAAGTTCAACAATTTCATAGTATCCAGCACCACTAAAAGCATTTTCTATGCTATCGCTATCATCGGCATATTTCCAAGTTTCCGTGTCTGCCTTTGCAATTTGCCAGTTAAACACATTGCTTGGAGATGTGTTTTTATCTAGTGGAGAGCCAATTTCTATGGCACTTTCGTCATTGTATTTATTGTTTAATTTTCTAACAAAAACTTCTGCAGTGTTGTAAAGAGAATTTGACGCATTATTAAACAAAATTTCTTTCAAATTGGTTACTTTTGTTGCAAAAGCATAGTATCTATAAATTCCTGAGTTGCTTGAAATGTTATATCTATCCCCAACAGTTCTAACAGCGGACCTATTAACATTTGAATTGTCTCCAACAATTGCATCTGTTTGTCTAAGTGTTTCAACACTAGCACTTGGTGCTTCTCTATCAAACACTATTGTTTTTGTTGTTGTGTGCTCACCAACAAAATATTTAGAAGATTCATTGTTATTTCCATAGCCTTCAAAAGACATTGTTATCTTAATGTTTTTAATGCTTGTTGAAATAATTTGTGAAATTGGAAGTTTGATAACAAAAGAATTGTTAACACAATTTATTGATTTGTTATCTATGGTTAATTTTGTTCCATTGTTATATTCACAAACAATTGATTTTATATCTATTTTTGCTAGTAGATTATTATTTGAATCAACCCAAGCAATCAAAAGTTCATCTGCATTTGTATAATATTTCCCATCGTGTGCTTTAGTTAAAAGTTTTTCATCAATTGATGTTAAATCTTCATACTTTGCTGTAACACTAAATTCTGGGCTGTTATCAGCAACCTTGAATTTAAAAATAAAGTTGTGCAAATATTGATTTTGTGCATTGATGTCAGGGTTTTCAAGCGATGATATAACAAGTTTATATTCTCCCGCAATATACTTTGAATCT
Source organism: uncultured Bacillota bacterium (assembly GCA_945921365.1). Taxonomy (GTDB): domain Bacteria; phylum Bacillota; class Clostridia; order Christensenellales; family UBA1242; genus UMGS687. Next base: position 6,952 of record CAMEKL010000009.1, on the reverse strand, counting down.
CCAGTTAAAACATTGCTTGTAATAACATTTGAAGCTGATAAAGTTCCGCTTTTAACCAATCTTCCAGAAACAGTGAAAACTGAATATGATGAAATTTTCCATATGCCATCGTCTTGAGAAGAGTTATCATTTACATAAGAATAGTAATAAATTGCATAATACTCTTCATTGTTATCATTTTTATAATTTGGAGTTCTAACGCTAACATTTGTTGCAAAAGGTGCGTAATTAACTTTACCTATATCAACATCAAAAACTTTTGTATTGTCAAAAAATTTTGAGTTTTCAATATAACCATACTGAGCAATTGGAATATAAATTCCCACTGGAAGCTTGTTTGTTATAACAACAGGATTAGCATTTTCACTTTGAGATTGCTTAAACAATTCGCTATATTTTTCATCATCTTCATCAGTTCTATCAAAGAAATCAACGTATGCATGAGCACCAACTTGTTCTCCTGAAGCATTTGGTGCCGTTATAACATTATTTCTGTCAACATAGAAAACGAGAGTTGACGTAATATAATCTGGGCTGACAATTGCCTTTAAGTTAGATTCATCTGCGCTGTTTTTTGCGCTATAAGTTCTAACAATTTCATATTTTCCAGCAAGTGTTGTTCCATCAATGCTGTTAAGCGAAAATGAAAATTCCCCATTTGCATTTGCAATTGCCTCTGCAATTGAAGCAACATTTATTATGTTTGTTGGGTCATTGTCATATTCATATGTTTTGCGAGTTGAATTATATTTTGGTTTATAATATTTGATTTTCAATCCAGAATTTTCCCCAGAATTTTCCAAATCAACAAAAGCGTCTAAATCATTTGGATATAATGTTTCCCATATGATTTTAATATCTTTCGCAGATGTAGAGCGAAGATACTTTATTATTTGGGATTCAGTTCCAGTTGAATTTGTTTTTGTTGTTTGAATAAACAAATTAACAGGTTCATTTTTCTCATTTAAATAATAAACAGCAAGTCCAGTCTTTTCTGTGTTAACTGAAACAGAATGGTTCTTTTTGTTATAGCTTTCATCTGTGATTGTGTAAATATATGTTTCTTCAACAATGTTTCCATTGTCTTTCTTTAGCGAGATTGTGTCAGATGCATTTTCAAGAGATAAATTACTTGTTGAGCCATCTGTAATGTTTTTCTTTTCAACTTTTATAATGTCAAAATATGCATAATACTTTCCACCAATTTTAACAAATCTTGAATTTAAAATTTCTTCTTTTCCTTGTCCAAAAATTTGATCAAGATTCCCCTTTAAATCTTCTAAATTAAGTCCATAAAGCAAAATAAGTTTTTTCTTTCCAAAATAAACTTTTGTGTCTGAAGCAATATTGTTAAAGGAATTGATAATTTTATAATCAGCATTCCCAGCTGTTGCTTGGAGAACTGTTGGCGTTGAATTATCTAATATGATTGAGAAATAACTAACGTTTCCCGCTTCGTCTTCGATTTTAAAAATGTATAATCCCGCAAGATTTAAAACCTCATTTGCTGTAACTCTTTGCAATGATTCTGCTTTTGTGTATGTTGTTGAAGGATTTTCAGCAATTTTAATTTTGCTGTCTGCAGCAACATATCCTTTTGCGTCGTCTAGAATATAATGGTTTTTGTTCGAAGAATTATCTCCAATGTTAAAAGTGAAGTTGTCCATTGAATATCTAACATAACTTGCAGAAATCGTTGCCCCACTTTTTTTGTTATCCCAGAAGAGAGTGAATGGTTTAGATGTTGTGAAAACATTGTCTCCCATCATTTTATAACTTTGGTCAACAGAATAATATTGATTGCCACTTGATCCAATCTCAACATTTAATGCTTTTATGCCAGAGATCTCTTCTGTGTCAATATCAAAATATCTCATAGTTGTTGAATTGTTTCCAAATTTTATAGTTGTATTTTGAATATATTTACTGTTACCAATGAATTTCAACTTCGTTATTACTGTTTATTTGAACATTTTCCCAAACGTTACTATTAAAACTTTTCTTTTCCAAAGTAAAAGTTGTTGGCATATCAAAAACTGTTTGCTCTTCTTTGTTTTTGATAGAAACACTTCCTGAAATATATGAGCCATGATAGTTTCCACTTGCATCATAGTATCCACTCATAATATCGTTGTTATTCTCATCTTTAACTTCAACTGTTGGAATTTGGTCTTTAATTCTAAGAAGGAAATATTGAGTGAATTCTTGTTTTGTGTTTGTGTTAGAACTTGAACCAAGCCATTCTTTGTATCTGTCAAAAGTGTAGGTAACTTTAATAAAATAGTAGCCGGATTCTGTTAATTTTGGGTTGCTATCATTTGTTGGGACAGACAAAGTTGCATTTGTCCCATTTAAGTTTAACTCATAAACATCGAATGTGCTTTTTATGGTTGCATCAAATAAAAATTCAATTTGTGGTTGATTGCTGGATGCAATTTTAGAAATTTCCTCATCTGTTAATGAAATATTTGTAGTATTAACAGTTCCACTGGTTACAAATTTATTTTCAATTGCTTTTCCTGTTATATCAGCGGAAATTGTGTTGTCTGGGCTTCTAAACTCTGTTTGGCTTGTTAAATAATCATTATAAGTTGATTGAACGCCAAAAATTGTGAGCCTATCTTGCTTGTTATACTCTTCATTTAAACTTTCAAGATATGTTTTTGTGTTGTTTTGATTGAAATAAACTGCCTTATAAGAAATTTGATAAACGCCAAGGTCTTTAAAAGTTATTACAACATTTTCATTATCTTGTTTATAGAACAAATCTCTTGAATATGTTTCGTTTGTTGACAAACTTGGAACATTTGAATAAACAACCTCTCCCTTTACAACATCATAAGAAAAAGAATAGTTTGTTGATGCTGAGTGAATTGTTTTTGTTATTTCAAGTTCATATCTTTGTGGATTATATGTTAGCGTTACCAAATTTTGATCTTGATAGTTATAAAAATACTCTCCATAGAATTTTGAAGCATTTTGTTTGTCAACAACATAGTCTGCATCGATTGTTGTGTTTGGCCTTAATGTGTTGTTGTAAACTTCTGTTCTTTGATATGTTGATTTATTGAAAAGATAAAATTTAAAATCATAATGTGCCATTAAACCACTGATTTCTTGATAATCTGCACCAAATTCAACTAATCCCTCTTCATTTTCTGCATTTTCTAAATCAATAACATACGCAAAAAACTTTGCATTTCCAGTTGAACTTTGACCAATAGGTGCTTCAACAGGATTTTTGCCATTAAATTTGAGTGTTGCACTTAAAAAGTCAACAGAGTCAAATCCTTCAACAAGAACCTTTTCATCTTCTGGTGCATCTTGCCTTGCAAAAGCAATAAGCAAGTATTCATCGCTATTTAAAAGCACAGTTTCGCCATATTTAACAGTTTGGATTTTCCCATCTTTTAAAGAAAGCTCATAACCTGTTGGAAAATTTCCATTAGCTCCTTGGGTGTAACTATCAGTTTTTTTAATTTTAATTGCATAAAAACTGACGTTGTTATAAACATAATTTCCAGCATCTTGAAGTTCACCATAATTATCAGCATAAACATTTGTTGTTTTAGGCAAAAAAACAAGGCAAAATGCTGCCACAACAAAAGCCATTAAAAGCAAAATTGAAATGATTAAATTTTTGTTTTTAGACAGGTTTCTCATAATTTCTCCAAAAAGCATTTTTTTACGAGATAATTCTATCACGAAACGCCATTTTTTTCCAAGCAAAAAAAGGGATATATATAATATTTTGTTTTAATAAATAAAAAAAATACTTGGGCTAGGCCAAGCATTTTATTTTTGATATATTTTTACAGCCAAAATTGTCATATCATCTAAACAACTTCCTCCATTGTTTTTAATTGCTTGTTTAAGCAATTTGTTTGCAATTTCTTTTGGATTTTGTTCATCAATGTTGTTAACAAAATTTAAATAGTCTTCGTTTGAATAAAAACTGTCCACAACACCATCTGTTGCCAAAACAATGATATCAGAATTTGACAGCGTTAGTTTTTTAATTGAAGGCTTAGATTCCTGTAAAATTCCAAGCGGAAGTGCATTTGAATCAATTATTTTAATTTCGCCTTTGCTTTTTAAAAGTGAAATAGGTGCACCAAGTTTGATAACATCTGCAATGCCCTGTCTCAAATCAACAACAAGCATATCAAGAGCAGAAAATATTTCGTCATTGCCAAGAGAAAGGAGTTTGTTTGAAGAAGATAAAATCAGTTCATTATCAAAACCTGCTTTATAGAAATTTTCAATTATTCCCATTGCTAAATTGCTTGTTTTTTCTGCTTTTTCCCCACTTCCCATGCCGTCACATAGTGCAAGCATATATTTATCGCTGTCAATTTTTATAACTGAATATGAATCTCCAGAAACTTCACTTGTTGATTTTTTTGCCATTGCAGTGCCAAAAATCAAGTCATAACTTGGTGAAGTTATTAGATTAACAATATTCCAGCCACTTCTTGGAGAGTTTTCAACACTCTCAATAATCATTTTATGTCCAACAACTTTTGAAACTATGTTAACTATCTTTTCACTGCCGGAATCTTCACTTCTAGCAAACAACGACACAGATGTAACACCTTGTTTTTTTTCATAAGCAACAACATCGCAAACAATCAAATTCTGATAAGTTAACTCATCTAAAATTCTGTTTTCAAGAGTTGTGTCAAATGAAATGTTCTTATTTATGTCTTTTGATAGAGTGTGAAGAATTTTTGAAACACCACCAAGTTGTTCTGCAATTAAAATTCTGCTTGCGTCAAAATTTTTCATAAGACCGTCATATTGCTTATATTGAAGTGAAAGTTCATTTAAGTTTGTTATGATTGGATTTATTCTGTTACACCTAGAAGTTAAAAATGGTGGAATATCAATAAGAGTTGCCTTTCCCCTTTCAAAAGCCATTGATATAAGTTCATCAAACACCCTATCTGTCTCTTCAAAATGCACTCTGTGGCACTTGTTTTTCTCTGGGCAATCAAAGCATATTTTTTCTTTTATTTCACTTTTTAAAAGAGAAATAGTCTGTTCTTTTGTTAGCCCGCCTTTAATTAAACCTCTGAATGAACTATCCATTTGTGCAAACACTTCTGAAAGTTCTGCAATTTTTTTTGAAATTATCTCTCTGTTTTGATTTACAATGTTTCTTGAAACAATTTCAGAAGCCCCGCATGAGAAAAACCCTTTAAATTCGTCTAAAATTTTGTTTGGCAAAACTACAAAAAAGATGCAAGAAATCAAGCATGGAAGAAAAGATATTATAGTGTATGAATCATAAATTTGGAAATACCACCCAATAACCGCTTCAACAATTAAAATTGCCAAAATAGAGAAAATTTTATGGATAGATTTAAAACAACTTGATGCCATCGCCCACAAAATAAAAGATGAAACAAAAATTGGATTTCCAGTTGAAAACAGCACACCAATTCCCATAATTCCAGAAACAAAAAGCGCAACAGAAACATTATAACAATATGAAGAAAAAAGAATTGCAAAAATTGCAAAAAACTTAACAAGTTCAAATCCCCCAATAGAAAGAGAACAAACCCCACAAGAAAAACCAACTAAAACAACGGCACCACAAATTATTTCATCAACAGTAAGCCTGTATGCAAAACCTCTTATTATTATGGCCTCAAAAAACTTAACACAAGCAAATAAAAACATAACACCCAAAACAACAGAAATTGCTGGCAAAAAATAATTATTATTTAGTAAAATTTCAATGCATATATAAGGAATTTGACTTATTAAAGAATATAGTCCAAGTTGCCAATATTTAATTCTTTTTCCTAATTTTAAATGAATTAAATAAACGATTAAAAGAACAAAAATTGTTGCAAAATTAACATATAAGCTCATAAGTGAAAAAGAACTTAAATAGCCCGCCAGCACATAGAGAGGAGCAATTATGTAAACCTTAAAATTACACCACATAAGTGCAAATAAAAACCCAAAAGCAAAAGGAAAAATAATTCCAGAAATATTCCCTTTAAAAAAAACATAAAAACATAAAAAAACTGTTATATATTTTAATAATTCAAACAATAAATCTTTTTTCTTTTCAATTTTTTTCGCATTTTCCATATGAGCAATATTTTAAAATTTTATAGACTTTTATAACTAAGTTTTTTTGCAAAAAAAAATCGAAAAAAAAAGAAAAATGAAACTCACTTTTCTTTTATAAATCTTTAAAAACTTCTTTAAATTTGCTTTCTGAAAATAAACACTCTTTCTCTTTTTGATCTTCCAAAATAATCTCAGTGATTGCGCTTATTGTTTTTGCGTCCTTATTTTTGCAATCTTTTGTTTCATTAAAAACATCATCATATCTTTTTTCATCAATCAATTTCTTTAATTTTTTTGATTTTTTAATTTTGCCTTTAAAGTATATGGCGTTATTAACACCAAGTCCAGCAAGAAGTGCAGAAACAACTGAAAATAACACAAGTCCACTTGTTTTATTTAGGTCTAAAAACATGCTCGCACCAATCAAAGCGCTTATTGGTGCAAGAACTGAAAATACAACAAGTTTTGATTTTTCATTTCTGACCTTTAAGTTTATAAATTCCTTTAAATCGGCTTTGCATTGTTTTAAGCCAGACTCATCAATAAAAAGTTCATTTTCTCTATCGTCTTTTTTCATGCGTTAATTTTAGCACATATTTCACTCTTTGTCAATATACAAAAAAACACGCCATAAGCGTGTTTTCATATTCTAAATAAGGTTTAGAATTGATCTTTAAAGCCTTTACCGAACTTGAATGTTGGAACAACACAAGCTGGAATCTTGATTTCTGCTTTTGTTGCAGGATTGATTCCTGTTCTAGCAGCTCTCTTCTTTGCTTCGTATGTTCCGAATCCTGGAACGATGATTTTATTTCCTGCTTTAAGTTCTTTTGCAACGATTGCAATCATAGAATCAAATGCAAGG
>CAMEKL010000008.1 GCA_945921365.1 uncultured Bacillota bacterium | reverse complement strand
AAACCAAACAAGGCATATAAAAAATATTAAAGATAATCGAAATGTTGTGTTAAAAAATTTGTATAACATAATTTATATTATTGTCAAAAAAAAAGGATATAAACAAATAAGTTTATATCCAAAAAAGTTAAATTATAAAAAGTAAGAAGAAGAAAATAAATGTGAATGGAGCACTGAATAAGTGACTGTCTAACCTGTCAAGAAAACCTCCGTGCCCTGGAAAAATGTTTCCAGAATCCTTAACACCTGCTTTTCTTTTTAAGAATGATTCAAACAAATCTCCAATTTGTGAAACCAAAGAGCACAACATTCCAAAAAGCATAAAGTGCCAAATTTTGATTCCAGAATATGTGAAAGCTTCTTTATAAACCATACCAAGTTTAAACAGAATATAAACAGCACCCATAACAACTGCTGAAATAAGAACAGCGCTCACTGCCCCAGAAATTGTTTTCTTTGGGCTTATTTTTTCACATAATTTTGGCCCTTTTAAAAGCTTTCCAAAAAGCATTGCACAAGTGTCTGTGACAATTGGAACAAGCACAGCACACAAAAGAACAAGCCAAGACAGTTGACCATCAAATTTTGCAATTGTGTGATATTTAAGTTCATCAAATCTGCCAAGAAGCATAAAGAATGCAAACATGAAACATGGATAAACAAAGCTGATAAATGAACTAAGTGTTATTTTCCAAGCAAGTTTACATCTTGAAAGATTTGTTTTATTCCTTAAATCTTTAACATATTTATTGTTTAATGAAACAAAAATTATAAAAACTGCTAAACTTGATAAAAGAAGAATTCCAACTTGAATTGCAATCCAAAAATAAATTTTAAGTTCAAATAAAAAAGAAACAACGTGCCCAGCAAACATGAGAGATGGATAAACACCAGCAGCCATAGAACATGAAAGAATGTTCATGCCAGACAAAATTTTGGAAATTTCCATGCTGCAAAAAATTGCAACAACTCCAACAAGCATATCAAAAATATAATTTCCATAATCTGGAATAAACCTAAAAGCAAAAGTGCCCGCAAGCACAGCTAACATAATAAGCGCAACATAAATTCTTTTTTTCATTTTTTCACCCAAAATTATTATACAAAAAACAATTTAGATTACAAAATATTTTCACTTAATATTACCAAATCTTCTCTCTCTTTTATTAAATTGTTTAATAATTTTGTCAAGACTTTTTTCATTAAAATCTGGCCAAAACTTTTTAGGAAAAAACAGCTCGCTATATGCACATTGATAAAGCATAAAGTTAGAAAGCCTTTTTTCTCCACTTGTTAATAATTATGTCTAGCGGAGGTAGGCTTTTTGTGTAAAGTTCTTTTTCAAATTCTTCCTTTGAAATTTTCTTATCATATTTTTCTATGCACCTGTTAACAGCCATTAAGATTTCATCTTGTCCACCATAGTTTAATGCAACATTAAAAATTAGTCCGGTGCAATTTCTTGTTTCTTCTATTACTTTTTCAATTTTTTCTTGCAAATTTTTTGGCAGTTTTGAAATATCTCCCATGGTTATAAATTTAATGTTATTCTCTTTTAAATCACTTGTAAATTCAATTAAGGAACTTTCCAAAATTTTAAATATTCCTTCAACTTCTTCGCATGACCTTTTCCAGTTTTCCGTTGAAAAAGCATAAACAGAAATTGCCTTTATATTTAGCTCAACTGCTCTTTTTATTGTTTTCTTAACAGCAACAACTCCCATTTTATGACCAAAAAGTCTCTCTTTTTTTCTTTTTTTCGCCCATCTGCCGTTTCCATCAAGAATTATCCCTATATGTTTTGGAATAGTAAGTTGTTTTTTCATTTTCACCTCTAATTAAAAAAACTTCTTTTTTAAGAAGTTTTCTTTTTTATAAATATATGCAAAATGTTAAATTTCCATTACTTCTTTTTCTTTTGAAGCGCTGAGTGAATCTGCTTTTGCAGTGAAGTTGTCTGTAAGTTTCTGAACTTCCTTTTCACAGTAAGCAAGGTCGTCTTCTGTTAAATCTCCATCTTTTTTCATTGTTTTGAAAATATCTAAGCAGTCACGCCTTGCATTTCTAACTGTAACCTTACACTCTTCACAAAGTTTTTTAACATTCTTAACAATTTCTTTTCTTCTTTCCTCTGTTAGTGCTGGAAAAATAAGCCTGATTGATTTCCCGTCATCAATTGGGTTAACTCCAAGATCTGCCATTGAAATTGCTTTTGAAATGTTTGAAATTTGGCTTTGATCCCAAACGTTAATGAGAAGAACTCTCGCTTCTGGAACTGAAATATTTGCCATTTGATTTAATGGAGTTGGCACGCCATAGTAATCAACAAAAACCTTGTCTAAAATATGTTGATTAGCTCTTCCAGCCCTAATAATTTGATATTCATTAATCAAGTGCTCAATTGCTTTATTCATGTTTTTTTCACAGTCATTTAAATATTCATTAACTAATTCGTTCATATAATCTCCCTTAATGTGTTTCTATTTTGAATAATATCACAAGTTATAGTTTTTTTCCAAATAATTTTTTAGGCTTATGCATTTTTGTTTGTTTGAAAAACAAAAATATGATATCTTAATCATGATAATTTTTGAATAAAATTAACAAAAAAACACAAACTAGTAAGAGGTTATCTTGTATAAATTAGACAAAAGATTAAAAAAAAGATTAGACTTTTTCGATTATTTAAAAATGGCAATAAAAAGCATTTTGCTCGGGCTTATTATTGGCATATTTGTTATTATAGGAATCGCATATCTAATTGGATATAGGCCAATTGTTATTGGTGGCGGTTCAATGCTTCCAACTCTCACTTGGGGGGATATTATCATAGTATACAAACCAGCAAAAGAAGATATTAAAGTTGGAGATATTTTAACTTTTTATTTTGAAGGTGAAAATTCAGATGGGATTAGACTTGTAACACACAGAATTATTGAAATTGATGAAAATGGGCATTTTTACACCCAAGGTGACAATCCAAACAATTCACCAGATGGCTATCCAATTTACTATTCCGCTGAAGAAGGAAATCCTTATGTCTATGGCGTAACACAATTTTCACTTCATTATGTTGGGCAATTTGTTGCATGGATTAAGCAAATTCCAAATTTAATTTCGATTATAGCTTCAATTTGGCTTTTATATGAAATGAAAGAACTTTTTAAAAATTTCTTTGAGGATAATTTTGATATGCTTTAATTTCAATCGTCAACTTTTTCTGCAATCCAAGTTACAAACTTTTTGTTTGAAGGAGCTTTATTATGATTTCTGATTTTACTAAATCTCATGATATCATCATAAAGTTCCTTATTTTTTGAACTTTTAACTGCAACATTTATTGCATTTCTTATATTTCTTTCAATATTTATTATCGCGGTGTTGAATTTCATCGCAACGGTTGGATAAAGTTTGCTGTTAAAAGATTTTAATCTTCTTTTATCTTCAATTATATCCACAACAATTTCTTTTATATAACTATAGCCGAGATAGTTTGTTGTTATCCCTAATTCGTTTAGGTAGTTTGAAACATTTCTTCTAATTTCATTCTTTTTATTTTCTGAAAGGCTTTCACACTCCTTTTCTGAAATATTATCTAAGATTTGTCTGCAGTTTTCAATATAATTATTTTTATCTATTAAAACAATAAATTCATAATTTGGAATTTTGCTAAGATTGTTTGAAATAATAACAAATTTTGGAATGTGGAAAAGCTTTGAATTTTTAAATTCAACAAATAGTTTATAGTCGAAATTTATAGTTTCGCCATCACAAAAAACAATTTCTGGCATAGAAGTGTTATTAACATTTATTAGTTCTGGCAAATTTCTACAATATGCTAAATTAACTTTTTTCTCTCTGCATATCATCTTTAAACTTTCTGCCATATTCATATCATTTTTTGAAAGCAAAATTGCATTTTTACACATAGTTTTACCCCTTTTTTGTAAGTTTAATTATACTTATTTTTGTAAAAAATTGCAAGATTTTTTTGCAAATATCTAAATTTTTTACAAAAATATGAAATTATTGCCTTATTAAGTCGAAATTTTTGTAATTTTTCTAATGTTTATATGTTTGATTTATAAGTGAATATCTGTTATAATCAAATTATGACATTTGAAAAAACACAAGCATTGAAAAACCTTACAAACGCCATTATTAGTGGAGATATACCTTCTGCATTGCTTTTTTATGGCGAAGATGAATTGTCAAACAACACATTAGTGCTTGAATTTTTGCAAATGTTTTTTTGCGAGAATCATAATTTCTGCAAAACTTGCGAAAGTTGTATCAAAATGATATCAAAATCTAATCCTGACCTACTTATATTCCCCAAAAACGAAAGCTTTCAAGTTGCTGATGCAAACGAAATTATTGAAAACGCTCAAATATCCCCAATGTTAAATGCTTATAAAGTTATATATATCAAAAACTTAGACAAATCAACGGAATCTGCGCAAAATAAAATATTAAAAATTTTGGAAGAACCACCAAAACGTGTTATATTTGTTATCACAACATCTAAAACTTCAGCTATACTTCCAACAATACTTTCCAGATGTAACAAAGTTTGTGTTGAAGAATTAGATTACAACAGTGCTAAGGAATATTTTAAAAATATTGATGATGAAACTTTTAGCGAAGCATACAAAAATTTTGGTGGCTTTCTTGGCAAACTTGAAAGTTCCTTTTTAGGTGGTAAAATAAAAGAGATTTCAAATCTTGCTGATGATATTTTTAACAACCTTAAATCTAGCAAAGAAATAATTTCTTATTCAAGCAAACTTTGCAAAAACAAAAATGATTTTCTCATTGTTTTAAAAATTTTAGAAAATAAATTTAGATCACTTCTTGGAAAACATATTTTATCTAACCTATGCATTGCAGAAATTATTGAAGAGTTAAACAAAGCCAAGAGGGAAATTGAAAATAATGTTTCGCTTGGAATTGTTTCAGATAATCTTTTAATGCAAATACTTCAAATTAAATTTATTTACAAATAGGAGCTAATATGGAAAAATATATAAAAATAATTTTTGCTGGTTCACCAGTAAATCATCTTGTTGCTTGCGACGAAAATATATCTTTGGGTGACAAAATTATTGTTGAAACATCTAGGGGAATTGAACTTGCAGAAGTTGTTATGCTTAATGCAAAAAAAGAAGAAAAAGAAAATAAGGAAGAAGAAATTAAATTTGTTTCACTTGCAAAAGATAAAGATATAAACACTTTTGAAGCAAACATACTTGAAGCATATAAAATTAAGGAAAAAGTTAAGGAGCTTGCAAAAAAAGAATCTCTTGAAATGAAAATTGATGAAGTTTTTATTTCTCTTGATAAAAGCAAAGTAACAATTTATTTCACAGCAGAAAACAGAGTTGATTTTAGAAATCTTGTTAAAGAACTTGCTTCAAATTTAAAATCTAGAATAGAACTTAAACAGGTTGGCGCAAGAGATGAAGTTAGATGCATGGGTGGAATTGGGCCTTGTGGAAAGAGTTGCTGTTGCAAAGATTTTTTAAATGATTTTGACCACGTTACAATCAAAATGGCAAAAAATCAAAATCTTTCATTAAATCCTGCAAAAATTTCTGGCCTTTGCGGAAGGCTTATGTGTTGCCTTGCATATGAAAACGAGCACTATGCTGAAACAAATGCACTTATGCCAAAAATTAACAGCGAAGTTATAACACCTTCTGGGAAAGGAACCGTTGTTTATAATGACATTCTAAAACGTGAAGTTACGGTTAAAATTGGAAACGAAAATCAAACAGAGCTTAAAATATTTGATTTAACAGAAATAAAAAAAATATAATATGAAACTTGAAAAAGACGAAAGAATTGAAGATTTGCAACTTAATAATTTAAAAATAATACAAAACAAAAGTTTGTATTGTTTTACAAGCGACTCTGCAATTCTTGCAAACTTTGTTAGCGCAAAAAAAACCGACACATGCTTGGAAATTGGAGCTGGAAGTGGAGTTATTTCTATTTTGGTTAACGAAAAAAATTGTCCAAAAAAGATATATGCATTTGAAGCACAAAAAGAAATGTTTAATCTGGCTGAAAAAAACATAAAACTTAATAAACTTGAAGAAAAAATTGAAATAATCAACGAAAAAGTTCAAAATTTTGAAAAATATTTTAAAAGTGGATTTTTTGATGTTGTCTTCACAAATCCACCATATTTAAAAACAACAAATAAACAACTTTTAAACGAAAATTGCGTGATTGCAAATTGTAGGCACGACACCCTTCTTCCACTTGACGAACTTGCACGCACAAGTGCCAAACTTTTAAAATTTGGCGGAAAGTTTTTTATTGTTTACAGGCCAGATAGATTAAGCGAATGTTTATGTGAACTAAGCAAAAACAAACTTGAGCCTAAAAAACTTTTCTTTGTTAGCTCAAAAGAAAACTCTTCACCTATTTTATTTTTGCTTGAAGCGATTAAAGGTGCAAAACCTGGAATGAAGGTTCTTCCAACACTTATAACAAACGATAAAGAAGGTAACTATATTTACACAATTCAAAAATTATATAGAGAGGGCTTATGATATATTTTGTTTCAACACCAATTGGAAATTTAAAAGATATAACGCTTCGTGCAATTGAAGTTTTAAAAAGCGTTGATGTTATTGCATGCGAAGACACACGAACATCAAAAACCCTTTTAGACAAATATGAAATTAAAAACAAACTCATCTCATATCACAAGTTTAACGAGCAAGAAGCATCTAATGACATCATAAATCTTGCCCTAAGTGGAAAAAACATAGCAATTATAAGTGATGCTGGCACTCCACTTATCTCTGACCCGGGAAATATTTTATCTAAAAAACTTGTTGAAAACAACATTGAATTCACTGTTATTCCAGGCGCAAATGCACTTTTGCCTGCGCTGATGCTTTCTGGATTTTCAACAAGAAATTTCTTTTTTGCTGGATTTCTTCCAGAAAAAAACAGCGAAAAAAACAAGCTTATTTCAGAAATTTCTGTTCTTTCTTCAAGTTTAATTTTTTATCTTGCTCCACACAACATTGAAAAAGATTTAAGCTTCCTTTTTGAAAATTTGGGTGCAAGAAAAGCGTGCCTCGTTAAAGAAATCACAAAGCTTTATGAAAGCAGTTATCATTTTGTTTTGGGAAATGAACTTAACATAAATCTTAAAGGAGAATTTGTTTTAATTGTTGAAGGAAAGGAAAAAATTGAAACAGATAATCTTTCAATCAAAGACCACGTGCTTTTCTATATCAATCTTGGACTTAGCAAAAATGATGCAATTAAAAAAGTTGCAAAAGAAAAAAATGTTGCAAAAAATGTTATATATAAAGAGGTTTTAAATTTAAAAGACTGATGGATATAAAAGAAAAACTTAAACAACTTCCAACTTCTAGTGGTGTTTATCTCATGAAAGACAACATGGGAAGCATTATTTATGTTGGAAAAGCAAAAAATCTTAAAAGGCGTGTTAGCCAATATTTTTTGCGTGAACAAAAACACAATAAAGTTAGAGCAATGGTGGAAAAAATTGCAGATTTTGATTATCATTTAACTCCAACTGAAATTGATGCCCTTGCTCTTGAGAGCAATTTAATTAAAAAACATCAACCCTTTTATAATATTCTTTTAAAAGATGGAAAAGCATTCCCATACATCAAAATTGATGTTAAGAACTCTTTTCCAAAAGTTGAAATTACAAGACGTGTTAAAAATGATGGGGCAAAATATTTTGGACCATACATTTCAGGTGTTAGTGTTCATGACATTGTGGACATAATTAACTACGTCTTTCAAATTAGAAAATGTAAAAATTCTTTTAAAAAGAATCAGCGGGAGTGTCTAAATTATTCTCTAGGGTTATGCTCTGCTCCTTGCACAAACAAAACTTCAAAGGAAGATTACAAAAAAATTATTGACGAAATTATTGATTTTCTTAATGGCAACGACTATATTGTTGAGCAAAAACTTCAAGAAAAAATGAAATTGCAAGCAGAAATGGAGAATTTTGAAAATGCAATTGAAACAAGAAATAAACTTGAAGTTCTAAAACGAATTAAGCAAAGAAGCGTTGCAAACATTCCAAAAAATTTAAGCTTAGATGCCTTTTGTTTTGTGGAAAATTATAACGGCTGTGCAATTTGCGTTTTAAATGTCAGGTATGGGAAAATTCTTGGAGTTAATAACTATTTTGCTCCAGAAAGTTCAGCACCGGAAGAAACTCTTCCTTCTTTTATAGTTCAATATTATTCCTCTAATATATCAGCACCAAAAGAGATTATTCTTTCTCATGAAATTGAGGAAATAGAGCAAATTCAAACGATTTTAAACAAGAAGCTTGATATAAAAACACCAAAAAAGGGCTTTAAAAAACATATTTTGGATATGGCAAGAACTAATGGAAGCGAATTTTTGCTTAGAAAAAGTTCTCTTGAAGAAAGAAAAAGGAAAGAAACCATTCTTGCCCTTGAAACTCTTAAAGAAAAACTTAATCTTTCTAAAATCCCAAACAGAATGGAATGTTATGACATTTCTCACACAGGCGGAGAAGAGATGGTGGCTTCTATGGTTGTTTTTGAAAATGGAGTTCCAAATAAAAAAGAATACAGAAAATTTAAAATCAAAACAGTTCATCAAATTGACGACTTTGCGTGCATGAAAGAAGTTTTGGAAAGAAGGATTTTACGTTACAAAGAAAACTCTCCTTCATTTTCTAAAATGCCAGATCTTTTTGTGATTGACGGCGGAAAAGGTCAACTATCTGCTTCTATCGAAATTTTGAAAAAACATAATTTTGATGTTGACATAATTTCTCTTGCTGAGAAGTTTGAAGAGGTTTATCTTCCAAACAGACGCGATGCAATTATGCTGAAACGTGGAAGTCCAGAACTGACAATGCTTCAACGTCTACGCGATGAAGCGCATCGTTTTGCGATTACATTCCACAGAAAATTAAGAACAAAAGCAATGATAAGAAAGTGACAAACTTTCTTTTTTTTTCATATTTTTTACTATGAAAATTGATGATAAAAACACAATTATAAACTTATTAAAAATTGCATCAAACGAAATTTTTTTATTTGAAGATTTAAAAAAACACACAACCTTTAAACTTGTTAATTCCTTTGCAAAAGCGGTTATTGTTTGCAACACAGAAAACGCACTTCTAAAAACACTAAAAATTTTGAAAAACAAAAATGCCTTTTCTAAAAAAAGCAAAACATATCACCTTGCAAAACAAAATTTAATTTTGGGTTATGGATCAAATGTTCTTTTTAAAGATGATTTTTATAACGATTACATCATAAAGCTTGGAAAAAATTTTAAAAAGCTTGTTTTAAAAAAAAATTTTATTGA
This sequence comes from uncultured Bacillota bacterium, assembly GCA_945921365.1. Taxonomy (GTDB): domain Bacteria; phylum Bacillota; class Clostridia; order Christensenellales; family UBA1242; genus UMGS687. The sequence goes on along the minus strand of CAMEKL010000008.1, from coordinate 2,011 downwards.
AGTTGGTGCTGGAGTGAATTTGTTTGCTCTTAATAAATTTTTGTCAAACAACTCGTTGTGCGGACTTGAATGGAGTTATGGAATTCCAGGAAGTGTTGGCGGAGCAGTTATTATGAATGCTGGCGCTTTTGGACATAGTTTTTTAGAGTTTGTAACAGAAGTTAAAATTCTTTGCGGTGGCAAAATTTTTTGGACAAATAATTTTAGTTATTCATATCGCAATTCCACTTTTAAAGAAAATAAAAACATTATACTCGAAGTTAGGTTAAAACTAAGTAAAGGGAAAAAAGACGAGATTTTAAAAAATCAAAAAGCATTTTTTGAAAAGAGATTATCCACTCAACCACAAGAATTTAGCGCAGGAAGTGTGTTTAAGCACGTTTTTATTGATGACAAAATTTTATATCCTGCAAAAATGATTGACAATTTAGGGTTAAAAGGTGTTAAAATAGGAGATGCTGAGATAAGCACAAAACACGCTGGCTTTATTATTAACAACAAAAATGCGACATCGCGTGATGTTTTAACTCTTATAAATTTAATTGAAAGAAAAGTTGAAGAAAATTTTAAAGTTAAAATAGAGCCAGAAATTGAAATTATTTAGAGGAAATTATGCGTATTTTAGGAGATTATCACACACACACTCCATATAGCCATGGCAAAAACACAATTTTAGAAAATACCTCAGTTGCACAGCAAAAAGGAATGAAACAAATTGCAATCACAGACCATGGTTTTGACCATAGTCTTTATGCAGTGGAAAGAAAAAATATTGATACAATGAGAAAGGAATGCGACGAAGCATCTAAAAAAACGGGGCTTGATGTTTTTCTTGGAGTTGAAGCAAATTTACTAGATGAAAATGGAAATGTTGATATAACAAAAGAAGAATATGATAAACTTGATATTCTTATTGTTGGTTGGCACAATTTTGTTAAAACGAAAAGTTTTAAAACAAAATTTTCCTTCTTTTTTATGAACTATATTTTCAACATCTTTGGAACTCCAGTTTGGAAAAGAAAAAAGAACACTAAGGCATATATTGAAGCAATTAAAAAATATCCAATTGACATTATTTCTCACCTAAATTATGGCATGAAAACAAACGCTATTGAAGTTGCAAAATTTGCACGTGATCATGGCACTCTCATTGAACTTAACGGAAAAAGAATTAAGTTCTCAAAAAAAGAAATTAAAGAAATGATAAAAGAAAGAGTTAAATTCATAATAAATTCTGATGCTCATAAAAAAGAAAATGTTGGAAAAAATGATGTTGCATTTAATTTGATTGCAAAGTATAATATTCCAAAAGAATTGGTTGTTAATTTGGACAGTGTCCCAAAATTTAAAAAAATTAACTAAGGTGAAAAAATGAGTTTTTCTGCAGAAACAAAAAAAGAAATTATTACTTCGCTTGACTTTAAACAAAATTTAAAGCCATTCGTTTTTTCAATTATTGAAGCATCAAAAGAAGTGCGTGAAAACGAGATATCTTTTATTTGCGACAATGAAGAGATTTATAAAATATTTTTAAAAATTTTTAATAGGAATAACATTTCTGGTGCTGAAAGTTGTATGAAGCTTAATGAAGAATATAAAATTGGAAACAAAATTTTTTATAAAATAAAATTTGATAGAAAATTTATAAATAATTTTTTTGGCGTTGACATTTCTGTGTCGGCAGAAGAAAACTATAGTGCCTTAGTTAAAAATATTGATGATATCAAAATGTTTTGCAAAGGAGCATATATTGGAACTGCAACTTCAAGCATAAAAATATCAACTAGTCCTGAAAACAAAACAACATCGGGATACCATCTTGAATTTGACAGCAAGCACCACGATTATCTAATTTATCTTTCAAACTATCTTGCATCTTTTGATATTTCTGCAAAAATAATAAAAAGAAAAAACTACTTTGTTCTTTACATCAAAGATGCCGAACAAGTTTCCGACACTCTTGCACTTGTTGGTGCTTTTTCAAGCGTTGTTTCTCTTCAAAATGAAATTG
>CAMEKL010000007.1 GCA_945921365.1 uncultured Bacillota bacterium | reverse complement strand
GAGCTGGAAAGAGATTTGAGATGCGTTCCTTTAAGATTACAGAAATATACAGAACAAATAATGATGGGCTTGCGAGGGTGCTTAGAAAAAAATTAAGAGAAAAAAATGTTGATTTTCTTGATGTTTGTGTTTGTGAGAATATTCCTGTTAAAAGTTTAAACATTGAAAATGTGTCAAATGAAAGGCAAATTGGTTCAATTGCCTACTATCCAGCAATGAGTGCATGTTTGATTTCTGCATTTGTTGTAAATAAGTTAATTTGTTTTGATAAAAATTAGTTTTGTGTTAGATTATTAGTGGGAGATAAAATGGAAAAAATAAGTGATAATGCAATTATTAAAGAAATTTATAAAAAAAATGCACTTGTAGAATTTGAGAATAAAAAAAGAGTTGTTAAACTTAAATCAACAAAAGTTGAAGGGGATACAGCTGTTGTTTTTTCAAAAAATATTAACACAAACTTAATTCAAATTGTTATGTTTCTTCTTCCACTTGTTATGTTTTTAATTGGATTTGGCATTGGTTTTGTTTTTAGAGCGTCTCTTTATCATTATTTGATTGCTTCTTGTATGGGGGTTGGAACACTTTTGGCTGTTATTTTTGTTAAATTGTTCTATATAAACAAAATTGATAATAAAACTATACTCTATGCTGAATAATATTAAAGGGGAAAATATGAAAATTTTAAATGAAAATGAATTTAATGAACTTATTAGTGGCGAAAAACCTGTTCTTGTTGATTTTTTTGCAACTTGGTGCGGACCATGCAGAATGCTTTCTCCAATTTTAGAAGAAGTTGAAAAAAGTGGCGAGGGAAAATTTGAAGTTGCAAAAGTTGATATTGATGAAAATTATGACCTTGCTAAAAAATTTGGAATCATGAGTGTTCCAACAATGATTTTGTTTGCTAATGGAAAAGAAAAGGAAAAAATTGTTGGATTAAGGCAGAAAAGCGAAATTTTGAATTTTGTTCTTTCAAATTTAAACTAATTTAGTTTGAGTTTTTTTAAAATTGAGTTATATTCATAGTTATGATATGGGTTGTTGTTGCAATTGTTGTGGTTTTTTTGTTGATTGGTCTTCCAATTGCAAACTATTCTGGTTCACAACTTTTGGAAACATATGAAAAATATAGCAAAATCCCTTGTTATGCAAAACTTACAGGGGGACAATTTGCATTAAAAGTATCGAATGAAATCACTGGTGGAAGAATTGCTGTTGCAAGAACTGCTGGTTACTTAACCGATGCATATAGTTCAAGAGCAAAAACAGTTGTTCTCTCTGATGAGACTTGTGATTCTGCCTCTGTTGCATCTCTTGCTGTTGTTGCACATGAATTTGGTCATGCAATGCAACACTTAAGCAATTTTTCTAAGTTTAAATTCAATTTAAGGCTCGCAAAAATAACAAGAATTCTTGGATATTTCATTATGCCAATCATTCTTGTTGGCTTGTTTCTTGTTTTTGTTATTCCAAGTTTAACTTTTGTTGGATTTATCTTTATTGGTGTGAGCGCTATAATTCTCTTTATTTCAATTCTGTTTAAACTTCTTTTAATCCCAGTTGAAAAAGATGCGTCAAAACGTGGGCTTAAAATTTTAACAGACATGCAGATTGTAGATGATGAAGAATATAAAATTGCAAAAGATCTTTTAAATGCCGCGCTCCTAACTTATGTTGGAGATTTTTTTAGAGCACTTCTTTGGTGGACGTTTCTCTCCAAAAAAACTAAACTATTTTAATAAAAGGGGAAATTTATGTCGTTTGCATATTTTGAATATATATTGATGGGAATAATTTTGCTTCCTGGCATCATTTTTGCTGTATATGCACAGTATAAGGTAAATCAAACTTATAATGAATACAGCAAAATTAGTTCAAGAAAAAATATTTATGCAAAAGATGCAGTTAAACAAGTTCTTGATGGTGCAGGACTTTCAAATGTTAAACTGGAAGAAATCTCTGGAAAACTAACAGATCATTATGACCCAACAAGAAATGTTGTTAGATTGTCAAGCGAAATTGCAAATTCAACTTCAGTTGCTGCACTTGGCATTGCTATGCATGAAGTGGGGCACGCACTTCAACACAATAAAGGATATTTTCCATCAAAACTTAGAACTTTAGCAATCCATTTTTCTAATGTAACCTCAATTTTTCTTTGGCCACTTGTTATAATTGGCATAATATTCAATTTTGTTTATCTTGATGGAACACTAGGACAAATTTTTATTTGGGCGGGAATTGCATTTTTTGGCGTAGCAGTTTTAGTTAATCTTGCAACGCTTCCAGTTGAATTTAATGCTTCAAAAAGGTCTGTTAAAATTCTTCGTGAGTTAAATATACTTGACGAATCAGAACTTGAAGGTTGCAAAAAAGTTTTAACCGCAGCTGCTTTAACTTATGTTGCCGCACTTATCGTTTCAATTTTAAATTTGCTTAGATTTATTCTTGTTTTCGCTAGAAGAAGGGATTAAAATGTCTAAATTTGTCTATTTTTTTTAAATATTTTAAAAAAATGTTTGAATTTTGTAAAAAATTGTGTATAATAACATTGTTATGTTTAAAATTTCAAAAATTTCCAAAGAAACTCTTTCAAATTTAGGAATATATGAGCTTAGAGAACTTGCAAGGCAAGTTGGTGTTAAATCTCCAACCACAAAACTAAGGTCTGAGCTTTGTGATACAATTTTAAAGATAAAATCTGGAGAAATACAGCCTAATGTTGCAAATCTAAGGAAAGGAAGACCTCCAAAATCTTTAGGAAAGTCTTTAACAGTTCAAAATGAAAATGATGCATATAATATTTCAGCATTTAAGGTTAATAAACTAGATACGCTCAATCAAACAATCCTTCCAAATTTTTTCTCTAACCAAGTTAGTGTTGAAGGATGCTTAATTGAAATTAATAATAAATTATATTTTTACAACAATCATCTAAGTTTAGATAATTTAACTCTCATTGAAATGCCACCAGAATATGTTGCAATATATGAACTTAGGCAAGGAGATAAGATTGTTGCAATATGCGACAACTCAAACGTTGACAACTATGTTGTTAAGAAAGTTTTAACAATAAATAACATTAAAATTGAAAATCTTCCAGAAGAAAGAAAAAAACTTGACATAGACAAAGCAATTTTAACAGATAAGAAAATAAATATTTTTGGAAGAGATGTCATTATTGGAAGCGTAAACAAATTTAATTTTAAAACAGAAAGTGAATTTGTTGACAATATTGTTAATGCAAGCAGTGAATATTTGAACATTATTGTTGGTGGTGAACTTATGCCAAAAGATTTGTTTATTATTCAAGGTTCAACAAATTTGAACTGTTTTGTTGCAAGATATGGCGAAGATTTAAGGCTGATTTATAATAATGTTGTTAACACATTAAATTTTTCTGAAAGCATGCTTAAAGATGGCAAAAAGGTTGTTATTTATATTTTGAATCCTTTAAGTTTAGTAAAAAATCTCGATATGTATTTTTGCTTTAAGGAAAAAACAAGCATTTCAAGATCTCCAAACTCAATTCAGCTTTTAAAAAGAATATTAGGAAGTGCAAGGGCAATTTCAGATGAAACGTATTTAAATGTTGAATACGTTGAAATTGGTGAAGAAAGCACTGAATCAGAAATGCTAAAAAAAGAATTAGGTTAAAATAAACATTATGATAGGCATAATGTTTTATTTTTTTGTTAAAAATATTAAACATGAAAACATCTATTTGGCTTAGGTTATATTATGTAATTCTTCCAATAATTTATTTTACTCTCATAATTTTATCATGCTTTAATTTTATATTCCCATTTTATGAAAATTGGTTCTCTTTTGCCTTAATTCTTTTATCGCTTCTTGTTTTTCCAAGATTTGTTTCTTATGGAATTAACACAAACCTTTGGATTGGAACACTTTTGATGCTTTGTGGAGTGTTTTCTTTTTTAATTTCAAACTACAATTTAACAACATTTTATTGCATTTCTGGATTTCTGATGTGCTTTTCTTTGTCCTCATTTATCATGTTCGTTTTTTTTCGACAAATTTTTCACTTTAAATTATTTACAACTTTAACTTTGTTTGCTATAATCATATTTGTTTATATTAGTGGATATATTTCACTGTGGCTAGCAATAACTTGCATTTCTTTTTTGTTCGTTGTTGTTATAATAAGTGCTGTAAACACAATATTAAAAAATATGAGGAAGATATGAACTTTTCAAATCAGAAAAATGGATATAATACAGTTGAAGTTGATGAATATTTATCAAAAATAGAAAGAGATAATGCTGAGAAAATTGAAGAAAAAAACAAGCAAATTGACGAACTTAAAATTCAAATTGCAAAACTTCAGTCAAGCAGTAATTCAATTGCTCTTGCTCTCACTGCAGCTGTTGATAAAGCAAAAGAGATAGAAGAAAGTTCAAAAAATATATATAAACTTAAAATTGAACAGATGAACATTTTGTATATGAAATGGGAAATGCTTCTCAATGAAATGACAAAAAAATATCCCATGATTAAGATTCCAAGTGTTAGAGAAGACATTGATTCATTAAAACTTTCTATTCAAAAAGCACTTAAAGATGAATTTAATGTTGAGATTATGAAAACAAATCCTGCAACAGATCCAATTAGGTCGCTTCTTGATAAACTAACTGGAAAAAGAAATGAAATTAAAAAGCAAAAAGAGCTTGAAAATGCAAATTTTATTGATGAAAGTGATGATAAATTGATTATAGAAAGAAAAGCAAAATTTAAATCGTCAGATAAAACTGAATTAAGTAAACTTGAAGAAAAAACAATAAAAATCAAGCCAATTGTAAATATGAACTTAGAAAAAGATGATAAATATGAAAACCTTGTTGACAAGTTTCTTAATAGTGACAATATGGAATCAGACAACACCACATTTAATTTCTCATCAGCAAAAAAAGAAGATAGTGGATTTGATTTAGAAGACTGTATAAATCCAAAAGATGACCTAGAAGTTATTATGAAATCATTTGATTTTTTTATCAACAATCAATAATCTTGCAAATTTGCAAGATTTTTTCTTCTTTTGTTTGACAATTTTAACTAAAAATTGATAAACTAAAATCGTAATAGGGGAATATGATGAAAGAAAACAAGAAAACCTTATTTTTAAGCTTAATTTCTGCTTTGCTTATTTTGGAACAAGAAGAAAACTAACTGGTAGGGTTAATCTAACTCCAGGAATTTTGGTTGATTTTGGTGAAACGGTTGAACAAGATGGAATAACTAATGAATTTTGGCTTTTGAAACATGATATTTCAGCCCTTGATGATGTTATGTCTATTCCAACAAAAAGCAGAATCAATGAAACAAATTTTGGAAGCCATGAAAAGATTTTTGTTGTTAATCCAACTTTTGAATCTTTAACAACAGACGAATTTTATATTAGAGCAAAAATCATATTAAAACATGCAAGCACGAACGCTGTTTTAACAGATGAAGAACTTGATAAAACATTTAACACAAGAACTCCAATTGTTTTTAATGAAAATTGGCTTTTTGACGGCGAATGGGCATATTATGTTGGAAGCTTAAATGCATGGACAAATAGTAGTGAAACAGCAAATGCAGAAGACTTGAAAGTTGTTTCAAAAAATGATGTTGTCAGTTTCTTAGCTGTTGAAACATACAGTGAGAATAACATTAACTTCACATATCAAACTCTTTCTTTTAAAGAAGATATAGAGCATTTTCCAATTATAGATTTGGATATAACTCTTTTAACGCAAGCTGTTGAAATTGCGAAAGTTAATGAAGCATTTTTCTCTTAATTTAATTTAAATTGAACAAAAAAAATATTTTATTAAAAATTTACAAATATCTATTTTATTTTTAATATATTTGTGCTATAATTCTCTTGTTTATAAAAGGGGATTTTGTGGCCAAATATAAATTTAACAGAAAAAATATAAAAAAACTTGTTGGAATTATTTTAATTACAATTTCAACAATATGTTTTATTCCGCTTTTTACAGGGCTTATAGGGTTTTTAAAGCATTTTTTGCTTGGAACTTTTGGCCTTTTTTCTTATCCACTTTTTATTTTAACTTTCATTATTGGGATTGCACTTTTAAACAAGCGTAAATATATTTTACCTGCAAAATATCTTGTTTTAATTACGTGTGCAATTATTAGTTTGCTTGCAATAATTCAAATGGCAATAATGCATAATTTTCAGGGTGGATTTTTTGAGTTTCTTGCATCTTGCTACACAAGGCAGTTAACACCAGGTGGAATTATTGTTGGAATATTTATTTCACCAATTAAATACACTTTAAATAATATTGGAGTTTATGTTGTTTTTTCAATTACGCTTATAACTTTTTCTTGGTTGATTATAGATTATTTGATTTTTGTTAAAAAGAGTGCTGAAAATGGTGTTGTTATAACAAAAAAACAAAAAAAAGAAGAAATTGACACTGTTCATATTAAACAAGAAAAAGCGAAAGAAAAAAAGGGCGAATGGCTTATTGATTCTGAAGGCAATTTAATTGGAAGAGAGGGCGAGGAAGTAACTTTTGTCAAAAACGAAGAAAAACCAAAACATAAAGAAAAAGCTAAAATTGTTTTAGATGGCAAAATTGAAGAAGAATTAGATGAAAAAAATATTTCCGCAAAGAAAAAGCTTGGCCTTGTTAAAAGCAGCGGTGTAGTTGAAAGCAGTGAAAACTTTAAATTAAAAAATAATATGCAAGAATCTAGAGATCCACTTGAAAAAAAACTTTTAAATAATGAAATTTCAAGAAAAGACTATATTCTAACTCCACCAAAATTCTTAGATGTTGTTAATAGTTCAAGAGTTTCATCTTTTAAAGATGAAAATAGTGACTTTTTAGACGATGTTAATAAAAAAATTCTCGAAATAAAGAACGAATCTAATGAAATTAAACAACCAGAGAAGGTCATTCATGATGAAACCTCAAACTTTATGCTGTTTAAAAACAGAACAGAGAATAACAAAAATGTTAAAGATGAAAAACATTCACAAGATTTTGTTGATCTCGAAAAAGACGATTCAGAAGAAAATGATTTGTTTATTGACAAAATTATCGAAGGTGCAAAAGCAAATTCAAATCTGGATATAAACATAAATACAACAAAACAAGAAAAAACTCCTGTTCAACTTGAGATTGCAGGAGCAGAAAAGAAACATGAGGAACAAATTAAAAGTCAAAAAAACTTTTATAAAAAACCACCAACTTATGTTAAACCACCAGTCGATTTTCTTAAGTTTTACCCAACAAACAACACAAACATTCAATCAACAGTTCAAGAATCTGCACAAAAACTTGAAGAAAGCCTTCTAAACTTTAACATTCCAGCAAAAGTTGTTAGAATTGTTATTGGTCCAGCAGTTACTAGATATGAACTTGAAATGCCTGTTGGTGTTTCTGTTAAGAAAATTTTAAACCATCAAGATGATATAGCATATTCAATTGCTTCAAATGGAAATATAAGAATTGAAGCGCCAATTTTAGGACGTAGTGCAGTTGGAATCGAAGTTCCAAATGAAGAAATCACAACAATTGGGCTTAAAGAAATCATCTCTTCAAAAGAGTTTGCGGAAGCAAAAGCACCACTAACTTTCGCACTTGGAAAAGATATAAATGGTGATGTAAAACTCTGTAACCTTGCAAAAATGCCTCATCTTCTCGTTGCAGGAACAACCGGAAGTGGTAAAAGCGTTTGCTTAAATTCTATTATTATTTCGCTTATATACAGAATGTCTCCAGAAGATTTAAGGCTTATTTTAATTGACCCTAAACGTGTTGAATTTTCAATTTATGATGGACTTCCACACCTTTTGCAACCGAGAATTATTTCTGAAATAGATAAGGCAATCAATGCACTTAATTGGGCTATAGTTGAAATGGAAAGAAGATTTTCTCTTTTCCAAGATGTTAGAGCAAGAAATTTGGAAGAATATAACAACAGCGAAGTCGTTCTTTCAGGTGAAAATGACAAACTTCCACTTATTGTTATTATTATTGATGAGCTTGCTGATTTTATGCTTCAAGCAAAAAAAGATTTGGAAGATAAAATTGCAAGGCTTGCTGCAAAGGCTAGAGCATGTGGAATTCACTTAATTTTGGCAACACAAAGACCTTCTGTTAATGTTATAACTGGAACAATTAAGGCAAATTTCCCATCAAGAATAGCTTTTGCCGTTATGAGTTATGTTGATTCTAAAACAATTTTAGACCAAGCTGGCGCTGAAAAACTTTTGGGAAAGGGGGATATGCTTTATTTCCCTAATGATAGGCCAGAACCAACAAGAATTCAAGGATGCTTTGTTTCAACAAAAGAAGTTGAACAAGTTGTTGAATTTGTTAAAGCAAACAATCCAAGTGAATATGATGCAGAAATTGGCAAGGCTCTTTCTGCTTCTGGCAAGCAAAATATGAATTTAGATGGCTCTGGTTCTTCAAATTTTGATGAATTATTGCCACTTGCTCTTAAATATATCATTGAAAATGGACAAGCCTCAATAACTATGATTCAAAGAAAATTTGAAGTTGGATATCCACGTGCAGCAAGAATATTAGACCAAATGGTTGAAGCAGGTTATGTTTCTGTTGGAAGTAAGCCACGTTCTGTATATATAACAATGGAGCAATGGGAAGAACTCTTTGGAGGAGCGAATGGATAGAGAAAATATAACACTTGAAGATGTGAAAAATAAAAAAATTGCATACATTTCTTTGGGGTGCGATAAAAATCGCGTTGACCTTGAAGAGATGATGTATCTGATTGAAAAATTTGGCATTAAACACACAAGCATTGAAGATGCAAACATTGTTATAATCAACACTTGTGCCTTTATTTTGCCTGCCAGAAAAGAGTCAATAGACAACATAATTGAAATGATAAGCCTAAAAAAAGCAGAAAAACTTGAAAAAATTATTGTTACTGGCTGTTTAAATTCAAGATATCTTGAAGAACTTCAAAGTTATCTTCCAGAAGTTGACTGTTTTGTTCAAATTAAAGATAACACTAAAATTGTAAGCAAAATTTGTTCATGCTATGGCGTTGAATATAACTGCAAACAAATTGAGGTTTCACAAAAAACTCTTTTGCCAAAACACTATGCATACATTAAAATAGCAGATGGTTGCAATAATGGATGCTCTTATTGCACAATTCCAAGAATTAGAGGAAGATATAAGTCAACTCCTTTTGAGCAGATTATAAAAAGAGCAAAGGAACTTGCTTGCGGTGGAGCAAAAGAACTAATTTTGGTTGCACAAGATGTAACAAGATACGGAATTGACCTTTATAAAAAATATAGACTTGTTGAACTTATTAAAGAACTGTCAAAAATTAAAAATATCTCTTGGATTAGGCTTCACTATTTATATCCAGAGCTTGCTTCTGATGAACTTCTTGATGAGATCAATAATAACCCAAAAGTTTGTAAATATCTTGATATTCCACTTCAACATATTGATGACAAAATTCTTAAAAGCATGAATAGAAGAATTGATGAAGAAAGAACAAGAAAACTTATTGAGAACATCAAAACTAACTATCCAAAACTAACGATTCGTTCAACGTTTATCATTGGTTATCCAGAGGAAACATCTTCTAGATTTAAAAAACTGGTAAAGTTTTTAAAAGAAGCAAAACTTCATCAAGTTGGATTCTTTGCTTACTCAAAGGAAGAAGGAACAAAAGCTTTTTATCAAAAAGGGCAAGTGCCAGAATTCATTAAGAAGCGCAGAGTTAAAAAAATTGAAAAAATTCAAAATGAGATTGCAAAAACTAACAACGAAAGTCTTATTGGTGAAATACATAAAGTTTTGATTGATGAGTTTGACGAAGAAAATGGAGTGTTTGTTGCAAGAACAAACTTTCAGAGTCCAAATGTTGATTTTTGTGTTCTTATTGATTGCACTGAAAATGTTAAAGTTGGTGAATTTTATGATGTTAGGATTTTAGACTTTAAAAATTATACATTTTTTGCTACAACAAATATAAAGGGATAAGGAGAAAAATATGAATCTTCCAAATAAAATCACACTTTCTAGAATAATTTTAATTCCACTTATAATTTTTTTCTATCTTGCATCTTTTGTTCCATTTGGGAAAATTATTGCACTTTGCTTGTTCGTTATTTGCGCGATAACAGATTTTTTTGATGGTTACATTGCAAGAAAATATAACTTAACAACAAATCTTGGTAAATTCTTGGACCCAATTGCAGACAAACTTTTAACAACAACTGTGCTTATTCTTGTTGTTTGTGATGGAACTGTTCCAATGCCATATGGAGCAATTGCCGCTATTATAATTCTGGCAAGAGAATTTGCTGTTTCAGCACTTAGGCAAATTGCTGCAACAAAAAACTATGTTATTGCTGCCGATATGTTTGGAAAAATTAAAACAAACTTTCAATTTGTTTCCTTTGGATGTTTGATGCTTCTTTCATTCCTTATTTTTAACACCGATTATAATGGCATTGGAATGGAAATCTTTTCAATTTTTAACTGGGTTCTTCTTGGAATAACAGTTGGGCTAACAATTGCCTCTGGAGTTAACTATATAATTAAAAATAGAAAGGTTTTAAGTGATGAAAAATAGCATATTTAAACTTTTTGGAATAGGAGAAAAAGATATGAAAGTTATTCTTTCAGACCTTTTTCTTGAAAGCGATGGTGTGCTTATAACAATAACAGAAGGGCAAGGTGATTCTTCTTTAAAACTTGAAGCAGAAGATTCAAATTTAAATTTTGATAGATTATCCAGCACTATTTTTGAAAGATTGAGCAATTTTATATATGCAGAAGAAAATATATCACTTTCTGAGGCACTTTTTCAACTTCTAAAATTTAATGGTCTTAAACTTGCTGTTGCAGAATCCATCACTGCCGGAAATATATGTGCAACATTTGTTAAAAACAATCCTGGTGCAAGCGAAGTTCTTGTTGAAGGAGATGTTGTGTATACTGAAAGTGCAAAAATGCGTATGCTTGATGTCAGTGAAGAAGTTCTAAAAGCAAACACTGCGGTTAGTGCTCAAACAACCTATGACATGGCAAAGGGGCTTTTAAATAAATCTGAAGCAAATCTTGTTATTGCAACAACTGGTTATGCTGGAGGTGATAATAACCCAGACAATGGTCTATGCTATATTGCCATTGGAGATAGAAACAAAATTGATGTTTACAAAAACAATTTTGTTGGCTCAAGAAGCGAAATAATTGAAATTGTGACCATGGCATCAATGTTTTATCTTATTAAAAAACTTCGCAAAAAAGATTTTGCTTTGTGAAAATAATTTAGTATAATAAATCTATATTTAAAAGGAAAAAGTTATGGCAGATAAAAGTAAAATAAATTCACTTGAAGCAGCACTTGCACAAATTGAGAAACAATTTGGAAAAGGTGCAATTATGAAACTTGGAGATAATCCAATTCAAAAAGTTGATGTTATAAGCACAGGTTGCTTGTCTCTTGATATTGCTCTTGGCATTGGTGGAGTTCCAAAAGGAAGAATAATTGAAATATATGGCCCAGAATCTTCTGGTAAAACAACAGTTTCACTTCAAATCTTGGCAGAAGCACAAAAAAATGGTGGAACAGCTGCATTTATTGATGCAGAAAATGC
>CAMEKL010000006.1 GCA_945921365.1 uncultured Bacillota bacterium | reverse complement strand
AGCAAGAGACAAAGTGATAGGCAAGAAATAGATTTATTAAAATAAGACGCTTGTGAGAGATGCAAGCAGGCAGTCTGAAAGCATAACAAAAAACACAGTTATATCTTATGTTTCAAAGAATTTTAACAGTTTATCAGTTGAAAATGCAGAATATTATGGCAATATTTTAGGAATTTCTATTTCAACATGTAACGTTGGAAGAATTGTTGCTGTTGATGATAGTGGTGCTTTTTCGCAAAATGTTGCAATTTGTGATGTTAATGGAAACACTTTAAATGTTATTGACGAAACTTTTTCTGAAGAGAATGCATTCTTTGGTTATGTTAAAAACAGCGAAGCGCCAGTTAATTATGTTAGTTTAAATTTTGTTGAAAATTTATGTGATGATCCAGCTTATATATTAAAAGACACAACCTTAGAAGAATTTATAAGCAAAGTTAAAGCAGTAAAAGATGCAGCAGAAGAAGGGGAAGAAACGGGTGTTGATTTCATCATTCTTCCACCAACACAGATAACAATAACACTTGCAGAAGACGGCAAAAATAACAAATTACAGTCAGAAGAAGGTTCAGATTTAGTTTTCTATCTTTACTATCATCAAAAGCTTGATGCAAACGAACAAAACAAATTTGAAAAAGAAAACAAATATTTAATTTCAAAATATGTTAATTGCGTTGTAAATTCAAACACGCCAATCATTTTAACTTCAGAAAACGAAAATATTCTTAAAATCGATGGAAACTATTTTGAAGTTGTTGGAACTGGCGTTGTGAAAATTGTTGTCACAAGCGAATTTAGTAAAACACTTAAAGAAGAATTTTATATTTATGCTGTTAACTATGTTTCAAATTTTGATTTATTCTTAAGTGCGGATAAAAATTCAAATCAAGTTCTCACAAATTCACAAAAAGTTTTAGATTTTAATTCAAGTTATATGCTCTATTTCAACTATTTGGAAAAGTTTAACTTGAAAGGCTATTCTTCTAGTTCACAGATTAAAGTTGCAATTTTAGAAGATGAAAAACTTTTATTTGCTGGAAATAGTTCAGATTTAATAAATTTCTTTGGAATTTCTTATGATGCATATCAAATTTCTTTTAATAACATAACAAATTCAAAAATCATCAAGTTTATTCCATATTTTGAAACAAAAATAGATGGAAATGTTTATAGAACATTGTTTATTGACAATTTACAATTAAATGAAATTGAGCTTTCAGGCATACAATTAACAATTAAAGTTGAAAAGCAAACAAAGAATATTTCTTCAAATCAAACAGATGTTAAAATTATGCCAATATACACTGCAGTGTTTGATATAGTTGTTAACACAGAAAAAGAAGATGAAATATTAACAATAAATAAACTTAAACTTGTTGATGGAGTTTATCTAGCAACAGAGGAAATTGACTGTGTTAAAGTTCCTGAGGGAAACAATAAAAATTTCAAAATTTATGTTTCACTTAAAGATAAAAACATAACAAAAGAAGAAAAATATAAAATTGAAATAATTTCTTCAAACAAGAAAAAATGCGAACTAAACATAACATTTAATCCACAAACTCCAAACAATGTTGATGTTTATTTCTATAATTTTGAAAGTAAAACAGATAGCGGAGAAAATTTCTCATATGTTTCAACAAATAAAATTGTTCCAGGAGTTGCAGGGCTTTTTGAATTTTTAATTGTTCCAAACTACAGTGATTATGAATATATTGAAGTCTCAAATTTAAGCACAAATGCCTACAATATTATTTTCGAGAATCTTTATAAAAGAGAAGATTTCTCAGAGATTCAAGTTATAACAAAAACAAAAAATGGCTTTAAAATTTCAAAAGAAACACTTGAACAATTAGGATTAAATGGCAGATTTTCAATTAGAGCTGGGCTTGATGCAAGAATAAGTGATGGCGAGGTTGTTTCATTTGTTGTTGACATTTACGATAAGAATGGCGAAAAGATATATAACCCAATAAGATATGATTTCTATGCCGAACATTTGCCAGGGGTTAAAATTTCAGTTGATGGAGTTGCTAACACAACAGAAACAGAAAAACTTAAAGTTGCTGTAGGAAAAACATATAGTTTAGATTTAAATGTTAAAGGCTTTGAAACTGGATCAAATTTGCAATTTAACAATTCAACAAAAACATATACAGATGGCGAAATTGTTTTTAAATTCAATCAAATTGACAATTTGTTAAAACTTGAAAAAGTTGATGGCAAATATAGGCTTGTTGTAACAAGTGAAACAAATTTTACAGACAGAAATGTAACTATCACCGCTTATGGTGAAAAAGTTACAAATAATGGCATTATTAGAAGCGCTGAATTTAATTTCCACATTGAAGTTGTTTACTTTATTGTTAAAACAAATGAAAATAACTTAGATATTATTTTAGATTTTAATGATGGCATTCATCACTCTGCAATTGGAGATGAATTCACTTTTGAAGTCAGTTTGAATGACGAAATTTTGATTTACGATAAATCAAATGCTGTTATTGCTCTTGAAGTTGAAAATTTCCTAAAAAGTTTATCAAACTATAAAAATTTCTCAATTAAAGACGCAACAGGCTACTATAGCGGTTGGCAATCTTTTGAAAACTTAGAAAGCGCTCAAAACAGAGTTAGAAATAAATCAATGGAATTTAGCACTGTTGACGATAAACTTGTTGTTAAATTCAAGAAACTTGAAAGGCCAACAAATCCTTCTTGCATAATTAAGTTTGAAAAATATGTTTATTACAACAATGGAATTCCAACAATTTCAAACGGAAGCAATGATGACATTCTAATTAGTCAAACAAACTTGCATTTTGAAGTTACAGAAAAAACTTCTCTAACAAATCCATATCCAATTTACAATCCAGAAGAATTCATGAATATGGTTGCAGGAAACTATTATATTCTCATGGAAGACATAACTCTTCCAAATAATTTCACTGGCATTTCAACGCTTATTGGAGGATTTGATGGAAATAATCATAACATTATTCTACCAAGCAATTTGCAAGTTGAAAATGTTGGAGAAAACACAACATATAATTTTGCAATTTTTAGAACAATTGCAGAAGGTGCGTTATTCTCTAACATAAGGATAAAAGTAAATTTAACTCGTGTTGATTTAACAGCTTTCAACAACATAAATTTTGGCGTTTTGGCAGTTAATAACTATGGAATTATCACAAATTGTGCTGTTGTTGGAACAAATTACAACTCTAGAATTGAAGTTTTAAATAAAGATGCTTCAGATTCTTCAATTTCTCCAGAAAGCAATATTTCAGCTTTTGTTGTTAATAACTTTGGCTCAATCACAAATTCAAGAGTTGAAATTTCAATCAAAGGAAAAGGAAACATTGCAGGATTTGTTTATGAAAACAACGGAAACATTGCAAGTTCATTTGTTTATGGCACTATTGTTAATGAAACAACATCAACCTCTTCTATAACTGCTGGTTTTGTTGCAAACAACAATTATGATGCAACAATCTTCACAAGCTATATAACAGGGGATTATAAAGAGGAATATTTACATCAAACAAATCCAGCAATCAACACACCTTTTGCAACTGCTGACGAGAATTCATCAAGTTATAAGATAGTTTCGTCAAACTACAAACTTGCAACTTTTGTTTATTCAAACTCCGGAAAAATCTCAAATTGTTATTCTAATATCCCTGTTTCATCTTCAGCTGTAATTGCAAGTGGATTTGTTTTCAGTAATGAATCCTCTGGAGAAATTAGCTACTCTTATTCAACTTCAAAAATGTCTAACTTAACACTTGGACACACAGTGTTTATTGGAAGAACATCTGATGGGCTTTTAAATAGAGGAAAAATCATAGAATGTTATGCAGTTGAAGATGTTATTCTTGACCTTGGAGAGATAAGAGAAGGCTGTTACACAGACTCAAATATGATATTTATGAACCATAATCTTGGATCAAACGAAAATATAGAAGGTCTTACAATAATTAAGAACAAAAAAGTTTCAACTGGTGGAATTACAATTTCATTCGATGGTGCAGCTGGCAGTTATCTAACAGTTCAAAAGCAGTTTGCAAGCACAAATTTGTTCTCTAAATACGCTCTTTCAACAGATGCATCAAAAACAAATGCTGTTTGGTTCTTCCCAGCAAGTGAAACACAAGCAGAGTATAGACTTACAGATGGAACTTCTTACACAGGTTATAAAAAACTTGTTATTGGAAGGCCAGAACTTGTTTCTCCAAATCTTTTAGTTTTTGGACAGCAAACATTTAAACAACAAATATACAATGATGCAACAGGCGAAACAATTTATGAATATAACACTGCCTCAAATATTGGAGAAATAAGCAATCCAATTCTAATTTATAATGTTGACAGCTTAGAAGCAATTGCAGACATTAGTGGCTATAATGTTGGCGAAAATAGATATTATAGACTTGTTTGCGATGTCACATATAATTCTGGAACAACATCAAGCAAACTTTATAAATATTATTTCCTTGGAAATCTTGAAGGAAACAGTTTCACAATTTCAAACTATGTTTTAGATTCTTCTGAAATTTTACAAAGTGCAGGATTTTTTGCAGGAATTGGAAATTCAATCAAACAGAAGGGTTCGATAAAGAATGTCAACTTTGCTCCAAGATATATAAACCTTCCAAATGCAAATTCAGTTGGTGCAGTTGCGGGAAGCGTTTATGGTGCAAACATAATAAATGTTAGTGTTGATGGATTTGAAAATGACTATGAAGGAATTGTAATACTTGGAAAAAATCTTGTTGGTGGAGTTGTTGGATTTGCAACAGGAAGTTATATCTTTAACAATATAACTTCAAATATTTCAACAAACGCCACATACAGAGCAAGTTTAGACGAAAAAGATGTTACAATTAACTTTAATGTTTACAATGCAAATTCTGTTTCGTTTGCAGGGCTTATTGCTGGGGCAGTAACTGGAAATGGAAAAATTGATTATGTTTATTCAGTTGGCAATAATGTTTCAATTGCAGAATGCGCAGGGCTTGTGTTTGGCTTTGCAGGGGAAAATGCTGTTATTTCAAACATCTATGTTAATTCCTCACAAAATCAAATTATTAAAGCAGATATTTATGGCGGGGTTGTTGTTGCTGTTTCAAATGCTAAATTGAACACTATTAGAGTTACAGATAACAATGGAAGAAATTCATTTTTTGCTCAAAGCGTATACAGCCCAAAAGCAGTTGGAAATATTGTTGGGTTTATGATTGGCGGAGAAATCAACAATGCTGTTGTTAACACAAAAACCATTCTTCCAACCTCAATCCAGTTTGTTGGTGGAGCTGTTGGAATTATGGAAACTGGAAAACTTGTTAATGTTGTCATAACGGGAGACATAAGAGGAGGACAGCATGTTGGTGGTCTTATTGGATATGCAGGAGAAGTTGAAACAAACGGTTATTCAAGAGATACAGATTTTAAGGAAATTAAAAATCAAATTACAATAAGTAATTCTTATCTTGTTGGAAGTTTAACATCAAATTCTTCAAAGTCTAATGTTTCAATTGGAACACTTGTTGGATTAACAACCATTTCACAAACGCCTACTGGTGATATTGAATTAGGAGAAGAAGATTCAATTATTAAAATTTCTTTAACTCATCCAAGTGAAGTTAAAAAATATTCAATATATTTCAATAACTATTCATTTGAAAGTGATGTTACAATTTCTCATGGAACAATTGTTGCTTATTATGAAAAAGATCAAAACAAGCAAACATATCCATATGACAACGAAAATTATGTAATTGAAAATAAGTCAATTTCATCTGTTGTCACTCCAAATGAAATTGCAAATACGCCAAATAATTAAAAAAAGCGGAAATATCCGCTTTTTTTATGCTTAAATTTTGGATTTTTGAAAGTTTTAATGCTTTTATTTTTTAAAGTGTGCTTCAATTCTGCTAACAATGAAATACATCAGACCAGCAAGGAAACATAAAATCACAGTGCTTGTCATAACAAGGTCAAGTTTAAAAACTGTTCCGCCATACACAATTAAATATCCAAGCCCAGCTTTCGAAACGAGATATTCTCCCATAATTGTTCCGACCCAACTCATGCCAACGTTGATTTTTAGAACAGAGATAAAATCTGGCATTGAATTTGGAATAATAAGTTTAAAGAAAATTTGATGCTTTCTAGCATTCATTGATTTCATTAGAAGAATTTTATCTTTATCACAGGAAAGGAAAGAACCCAATATTGAAAGTGTTGTTATAATCACACAGATTAAAATGCACATAACAATAATTGCTTTTGTTCCAGCGCCAACCCAAATTATGATGATTGGTCCAAGTGCAATTTTTGGCAAACTGTTTAACACAACAATGTAGGGGTCAAGCACATTTCTAAGCTTTTCGCTCCACCAAAGAAGAACGGCAAATAGATACCCAATTCCAGTTGCAAGAACGAAGCCAATAACAGTTTCGTAAAGTGTTATAGAAATGTGTGTGAAAAGCTCGCCAGTAGAGTTTAAACTTTTAATGGTCTCAATCATTCTTGAAGGGGAACTAACGAAGAAAGGGTCAAGGATTCCAACTCTCGTAAATAACTCCCAAAATCCAAAGATTGCAACTAAAATTAAAATTCTTATAGAATGAGTTATCAATTTATTTGTTTTATTTTTCTTTAAAAATTTTAAATGTTCTTTTGAATAATTAAGTTTTATTTGTTTCTTTTTCCTAATTTTTTCTTTAAAGTTAAAGAATTTTAAAATTTTTTTCATTTGTCACTCCTTTTTATCATAAATAACAAGTTCTTTCCAAATTTCATCAAAATAATCGTGTGATTCTTTGCTCTCACGTTTTTTAAGTGGTGTTTTATATTTTTCCAAATGAATTTCAACTTCCTTTTTAACTGTTCCTGGTCTTGTTGATAGAATAATAACTCTGTCAGCTAGGCTGACAGCTTCTGAGATGTCATGAGTAACAAGTATTGCCGTTTTCTTTTCGTTTTTGATAATCTCATAAACATTGTCACAAACGTTTAACCTAGTTTGAAAATCAAGCGCAGAAAAAGGCTCATCAAGAAGAAGAAGTTTTGGGTTTAGCGCAAGAGTTCTAATTAGTGCTGCACGCTGTCTCATTCCTCCAGAAAGTTCACTTGGCTTGCTGTTCTTAAATTGAGAAAGTCCATATTTGTTTAAAAGGTTATCTGCTGTTTTTAAAAGGTTTTCGTCTTTTTTCTTTTTTTGTAGTTCAATTCCAAGTGTGACATTCTTCCAAATGTTTCGCCATTCAAAAAGGTGGTCTTTTTGAAACATATATCCTATGTTTGAGTTTAAATTTTTCTTTTGTGCCTTTCTAGTTTCCTCTCCATCAATATAAATTTTTCCACTTGTTGGGGTTAAGATTCCGCTAATTAGCGAAAGAATTGTTGTTTTTCCACAACCAGAAGGGCCAACAATTGCGATAAATTCGCCATCATAAACAGAAAAATTAACATCTTTTAGTGCAAGTGTTTCTCCTTGGTTCGTGTGATATATTAAATTGATGTTTTCAAATTTAAGAATTTCCTTTTTCATGTTTTATCCTTTGATTTTTTTGTTATATTGCATTTTATGTTTTTTGCTAAAAAATGTGAAAGTAACAAAAGTTATTTTTCTTAACATAATATAGAGTAATATTGGAGGATAAAATGAGAATAATTTGTATTAAACTGCCAAAATTTATTTCTTTTTTCTTAAAGCCATTCGTTAAGAAAGATTAAAAAAGTTTTTTATGTTAAAAATCTACATATGAAAATTTTTACACTTGTATCATGCGTTTTTTTATCAGTATTGTTTTTTTTGCTTGGCGTTAAAAATTTGTTTTTAAAAAGCAAAATTGATATTCTTATAAAGAAAAAATGTCTTGTAAAGCGTGCTAAAATTTTTAGTGGTGAGTTTTTCTTATATATTTTAGATAAGAAATATTATTTTGAATGTAAAAAAAGATTGGAATCTAACACTTTAAAATTGTTTAAAGATGTTAACACTTCACTCTTAGAAAAATGTAATGTTGATTTCACAAAGCCAATTTTTAAAATTGAATTAAAAGAGTTTACAATAAATCAAAAAGCACAATTGCTTTCGCTTAGAAAACTCAGTTTTGAAAATGAGTTTTTGCTTGTTGTTTTTCTTTCGAAAATTGAAATAAGAAAAAAAATTGAAAATTTTCTTTTAAATTTAAGATTAAAAAATGTTAAAGTTTTTTTAGAAAGCGATATAAATAGTAATCTTCTTTTTGAAATTAACAAACTAAATATAAATTATCCTGGCGATTGTGAAAAGGTTCGTGAAGGCATTTTTGTTGATGGGAAAAAAGTTGAAAACTATAAATTTAAAAACCTATTTTTTAGATCAGAAGAAATTAGAAGCGAGTGTGAGATAGTTAGTTCAAAAATTTTGTTTCCAAAACAAGATGAAAATATCTTAACTTTTTCAAACTTTAACCTATATGTTGATGCGAATTTAAAATTTGCAAAATCAAAAAAACACGAAATTGAATTTTGTTTACAACTTGAAGACGATGTGTTAAATATTAAAAGAGAGAAAGAAAAAATTGAAGTTTGTTATTTAAATTTAAAAAAGCAGTTTTTTAATTTTTCAGACAAAAACTTTGACTTTTGCATTAAAAAATATAAAAAAAAGTGTTTTTTGATTGTTTTTTTTAATTTTTTTGCAAAAATCAATCAAACATATTCAATTTCATGCATAAGAAGTGATTACAAATTTGAAAATATTTTTGGAGAGTTAAAACAATTTAAACTTAATTTGTTTTGCTCTTTAAATAAATTTTTTAATGTTGAATTTCAAAATTTAACGTGTAATAATTTAAATTATGAAATAAAGAAATCTTTTATTAAGTGTGTTTTTAATGATATATGTATAAACAAAAAATGCACAAGTTTTGATTATTTTTTTAACCTTAAAAAGAATAAATTGGGAGAATACTATCTCAGCTTTCTTCATGATATTTTAGGATTACATTTAAGTAATGGAATTTTAAATATTGAGAAACTCTTAAAAGCAAATTTCACTTTTTCTCTTACATTTGTTTTTGTTGGGGAAATTTTCACAATAAAAAAGCAGAAAAATTTTTCAAATAAAATCATAATTGACAACATTGAATATGTTAATTTGAAAGAAATAGATTTAAAAAAAGTTAATGGCAAAAAGGAGATTTATTGTTGTTAATTTTTTTTCTTTGTGATAGAATTCTTCATGAAAAAACTTAATTTTTGGAGAAATTTTAATGCAGAATTTATTTGAAAATTTACATAATGACAAAAAGCCACTTGCTGAGAGAATGAGACCCAATTCTTTAAATAACTTTGTTGGTCAGAAACATATTTTGGGTGACGGCAAACTTCTTAGAAGACTCATTGAAGCAAAGCGTGTTCCAAGCGTGATTTTTTTTGGACCACCTGGAACAGGAAAAACAACACTTGCAAGAATTATTGCTGATACAAGTAATTCAAACTTTGTTAAATTAAATGCAATTTCAAGCGGAGTTGCAGATGTTAAAGGTGTGATTGAAAAAGCAAAAAGTGAGTTTGAACTTTATGGCAAACAAACATATCTTCTTCTTGACGAATGCCATAGATGGAGCAAAGCACAAAGTGATTCACTTCTTGCCGCACTTGAAAATGGATATATCAACTTTATTGGTTGCACAACTGAAAATCCAAGCTACAGCATGACAAGGGCGATTGTTTCTCGTTGTTCAGTTTTTGAATTTAAAAAAATCAGTGCGGAAGATATAAAACTTGTTCTTCAAAGAGCTTTAAATGAAGATGTCAATTTAAAAATACATAATATAAAAATTGACAGTGATGCACTCTCTTATTTTGCAGATGCAAGCTGTGGTGATGTTAGAAGCGCACTTAATGGCTTGGAAATTGGAGTTATAACAACTCAAACAAACGAAAACGGAGAAATTGTTATAACAAAAGAAATTGCATCTGAATGTCTTCAAAAAAAAGCACTAAGTCTTGATGAAGACTTATATTATCATTTGCTCAGTGCATTTTGTAAAAGTTTAAGGGGAAGCGATTCAACTGCGGCACTATATTATGCCAATAGGCTCATTGAAGCAGGAGTAGAACCACAGGTTCTTGCACGAAGAACAATAGCACATGCATCAGAAGACGTTGGGCTATCTGCTCCTCAAGCACTTCTTCAAGCCTGTGCAAGTTTATATGCGCTTGATAATCTTGGAATGCCAGAAGGAAATTTAGCGCTCACGCAAGCGATAATTTATGTTTGTGAATCTCCAAAAGATAATAGGGTAGTAACAGCAATGAATATGGCTCAGGATGACGCAAAAAACCATCCAGATGACAATATTCCAGATTATTTAAAAAATCACACTGAAGCAAGCAAGAAATACAAATATCCACACGATTATGGAGGATATGTACAACAGCAGTATTTGCCAAATAGTTTGAAAGATAGGAAATATTTTGTAAGAAAAGAAACAAAAAATTAAAAAACACCAATTTTGGTGTTTTTTAATAATTATTTTTTTAAAATATTTTTTGCATATGCTTTTAACATTCTAAGAGTTTCAACATCTTTTGTTAGTGCAATCATATCTCTAATTGTTTCAAGCTTAACGTTTATTTCATTTTCTTGTTTAAGTGTTTGAGCAATTTCACTTATTGCATTTCCACACTCTGGACAAAAGTTAGAATTTTCAAGAATTTTACCGCATTTTTCGCATCTATTCTTTTCCATTGTCTACTCCTTTTGAAGTTGTGTTTTCTTCTGTTTTTGTTTTTACTGATTTAACTCTAACAAGTGGAACTTTTTCGCTCATCATTTTTGCAATCTTGTCATCAATTCTTGTTTTGATATAGTTGCCAAGCGCTTCGTTAAGCTTTTTTTTCTTGTATGTTTCATTGATTAACAACGCACTATCTTCATAAAGTTCTTGTCCACCTTTAACAACTGTTAAACTGTGTGTGTCTTCAGGGTAGATTTTAAATATGTTTCCTTCATTGAACATAAAGTATGGGTTAGAACCTTTTCTTGCGTTCATAAAGTTAAGTTGCCCAGAAGGGAAAAATGTGTTTTCATTTTTAATTGAAGCAGTGTAGTTTCCTCCGCAGATGAATGTTGCATCTGGCTTTGTTTCATATAGGTTTTCTTTAAATTTTTCCATAACGGCAACATTGTCACTCTTTGAAGAATTATTTGTTTTAATTTTAATAACATTATATAAAGTTGGTTTGCCTTTTTGCTTTTTAATGATGTTAATTCTTGTTTCTGTTCCTTCGCTTATATATTTAACTCTGTTGTCATCTTTAAAGAAGTTTTTAATTTCGCCAAGAACATCAATCCCAAGCTTTTTAAGAACTTCAAATTCTTCTTCACCTTTCATTAAACAAACTTCTTCAGCTCCATTGTTAAGGCAGAATTTAACATCTTTTATAATTTTGTCAATACGCTTCTTAAGACCAAAGAATAGGATTCTTATAGGGCTTTTTTCACCCTCTTCTTCTTTTTCTTCCAGTGAAGTATCCGTGCAAACTTTAATTGCTGCTTTAATAAGGTGATTAAGTCCCCATTCTTTACCAATAAGGTTGCCAGTCATAAACACAACAGTTCTTCCAACATCATTATTAAAACGCGTAATATCTCTTTTTAAATCATCTCTATAACTATTATCAATCAAACCAGCTTGATAGTTTGATGTGTCAAAAGTTCCAGTGTTATACCAGAAAACCGCTTGTAACGACTCTTCGTTATTATTTAAAACTATTTCAACATCACTAATTCTTTCAGTTTGTTTACTTTTGATTTCTTCAATATAATTTGGAATTGTTCCAAGTGACGCCATTTCAACAACTGAGTTCATGTCAAGGTTTGTTCTTCCAATGAATGGCTTATCACTTGTTGCAGGATACCATTTTTCCCAAAGAGCATTGATTTTTTGTGCATTGTTCTTATATCCGTCCATATCTTCTATATTCCTTTTTCAAAATTTTCTGTTAGAGATTTAATATTGCTATTTTTATATGTGTCTTCAATTAAAGCTGAAAAATCGTGGTCTTTCCTTACTGACATATATTCTTTTGCCGCTTTTGAGAGTTGAGCATTTTTGTTTAAAATTGGGAATTCAGTTGAAATTGGAATGTATTTAGGAAATCTATTAAATGTGTTTTCATTAAATTCGGTGTTCTTAACAAAATGAATGTCATATTGAGTTAAGTTAGGATATAAAATTTCTGGGAAAGACCTGTTAAATGAACTTGAATTACTGCTTTGAAGCGTTGCGCCACTTCTAACTTTGATAGTTTGAAGATATGTTCCAGTTGCCTTTCCTTTTTCGTTGTAAATTGTTTTTTCAACAACATAATCTGCATCTGCATTTGCGTGGAAATGACCACCAATTATATAATCTGGAGAAATATTCATTCCATATTCTTGATTAAACTTTTTGATTACTCCCATTCCTTGACTGAATGTTTTATCAACAGAGCCAAGTTTTTTGCTTGATGGTTTTCCACTGCAGTGGAGAACAACGCACCAAAGTGATGTTTTTCCTTGGATTTTTTTGCCAAGAACAACAGGAACTCTATATTCAATTACTAAACTGTTTGGAAAAAATGGAATATTAAATTTGTCATAGCATGGTTTTACAGCGCTTATGTATGTTGCTG
>CAMEKL010000005.1 GCA_945921365.1 uncultured Bacillota bacterium | reverse complement strand
TTGTTTCAATCACATCTTTAAGTTTTTCTTCCATTGCTCCGCGATATTTTGTTCCCGCCATCAAACTTCCAATTTCAAGCGAGAAGATATCTTTGTTCTTCAGAAGGTCCGGAACATTTCCAGAAGCAATTGCAAGCGCCAAACCTTCAACAACTGCAGTTTTCCCAACACCTGCTTCACCAATAAGCACTGGATTATTTTTCGTTTTTCTACAAAGAATTTCGATAAGCCTTTCAATTTCTTTTTCTCTTCCAATAACTGGGTCAATTTTGCCTTGCCTTGCCTTAAACGTTATGTCGCTTCCAATCTCTAAGAGTTTTTCTGGAAGAGAGGATTTTGGCTGATTATCCTGCTTTGTGCCATCAGCATTTTCTTCTTTGAATCCACCTTGTAAAAATGAAAGCACTTCATTTTTAATGTTGTTTGTGTTAACTTTAAAATAGTTTGAAAGAAGCCTAATTGCCATACAATCTGTTGAAGAAAGAAGAGCAAGAAGAACATGCTCTGTTCCTAAAAAATTATGCCCAAATTGATATGCTAGGTTTTGTGCATTTTTAAAAATTTCTTTAACTCTTGGTGTTAAAACAACATTATCAAAATATGAAACTTCCTCATAGTTTTCCTTAAAAATTTTTAGCAGTTTCTCTTCTGTTACATCGAATTTGGCAAGAATTTTACTTGCAACGCATTTAACTTTGCAAAGACCATATAAAATATGCTCCGTTTCAACCATATCTCCGCCAAAGCGAAGCGAGATTGCGCTTGCCTCCATAAGCATTTTCTCAAGACTTTCACTAGTTTCCAAAAACATACATTCACCTCCATCAAAAAAACGCTAATAATATTATAGCGCTTTTTTTATTTTTTGAAAATATTTTTTTATTTTTTTGATTTGATTTTAAAAATTGAAATAAGAATTTTGAAGAACATTTTGATAAGATAGATTGTAGATAAAATGTAG
Source organism: uncultured Bacillota bacterium (assembly GCA_945921365.1). Taxonomy (GTDB): domain Bacteria; phylum Bacillota; class Clostridia; order Christensenellales; family UBA1242; genus UMGS687. Next base: position 12,309 of record CAMEKL010000005.1, on the reverse strand, counting down.
TTCGAAATTTCAGCTAGAATCATGCTGTCAAAAAGTTTTTTAATTTTTGTTTGCTCTGCTTCGCTGATAATTCCAGTTTGAGCAAGAAGAACAAGTGCGTCTGCATTTGCTTTTTTGTCAACAGGGATTGTAAAAGCATACATGATAACTGCAATTAAAAAATACAAGAAACCAATAATTGAAAAGACAAGTGTTGAAATGCCAACTGTATTTGTTAAAATCAAATCAATAACAAGGCCAACAATAACAAGTGGAATAAAACCAACTGGCGCAAACCATGTGAATCTTTCCATTCTTGTTTTTCTTCTGAACTTTTCATCTCCATTCTTATCTTGAACAGCAAGAGCAACAAGCCTGCTTGCAGTTGCAATTGCAACAAGGGAATTCTTTCTCATGATGTGCGTTCTTAAGAAAACTGTTTTCTTTCTTGCTGAATAGCTGTTTCCAAAAATGATTGATCTAAAAAAGCCTGCTTTCTCAACTTTAACAGAATCTTTCATGCCAAGAGTTTCAAGAAGATAGTTTGCTGTTTCTTCCCCATTCATCTTTGCTGTGTTTTTGTTGAAGTGATATCTTATATATCTGAAACTAACAATTGTGTTTGCAATTGATGCAAAAACTTCGGCTGCGGCAACTGCAATTGCAATGGCAATTATAACAACAAGTGAAATTGTTAATCCAGCTGTCAAGCCAATAAATGATGTGTTCATATTTTTCCTCCTATTTTTAGGATATCAAATTTCACTGATATTTGCAACTTATTTACACTATTTCTCAATAATTTCAAAAACAAGCTCAATTGTTTCATAAACTGCAATAAGAATAAGGAAAAGTCCAAACAAAAATTGAAGAATTTCGTTGTCTAAACTGCTTGCAAGAAAAGACAAAATAACAGAAAATATCACTCCAGGAATAATAACCCAAATTAACCCACGAAACTTAACAAGTTTGTTTTTAAAGTGGATTATAAGAGCAATTATTGCCATCGGCAAAAAAGCAATTAAATTAGTGCCTTGCGCAACTTTTTGAGGAAAATTTAAAAAAATTGTTAAAAGAGGAATTAGGAGAGTTCCACCACCCATTCCCATTCCACCAATAATTCCACCAGCAATTCCAGATAAAATCAGCCAAACAATTTCCATTATATCACCATTTTAATTCCACTTGCAAAAACAATAAGAACAAATATTGCTCTAATCACAACATTATTTAGCTTCTTAAGAAGGAATGCCCCGGCGATTCCTCCAATGATAAATCCAGCACAAACAAAAGCGAAATTATTCCACTCTATATCAACGTTAAAAATATATGTTATTCCGCTTGCAAGACAAAGAGGAAACATAACAGAAAGCGCTGTTGCGTGAGCTTCTTTGTTTTTTAATTTAAGAACGTTTTCTAAAATTGGAACGCAAACCATTCCACCGCCACCACCAAAAAAACCATTTATAATGCCGATTACTGCACCAGAGACAATCAGTTTAATTTTGTTTTTAAGTTTCTTTATCATAAAAATATTTTGACTGTTTTTTTAAAATTTATTTAAAATAGTTTGAAAAATAAAGTTATTTATATATAATCTCTAAGTATTTATTAAAAGGAATGACTATGAAAACTATTAAAACAACGTTAAAACTATCAGTAATTTTAGCTCTTCTTCTCTGCTTATCTTTTTGTTTTTTGCCAAAAATAAATTCATATGCAGATTCAAGTGAAAATTATTCACTTTCAACATTCGTTAATAGAATGAGTGGTGGAGAGCAAGATATCACTAGCACCCTTCCATTTAATGCAAACTTTGAAGGCGAAACAGTTGAAGCAAGAGAAAATGGTTGGCAAACAGCTGGTGAACTTACAACTGGCAACCAAACAACAACAGCACTTATGACAAGAGAAGATGAAATAACAACTGGCTCTGGTGAAGATGAAAACAAAAGTGGTGTTAAATATAATGAGATAAAATCTGCTAGTGGCGATTATTCTATGCTTCTTTTAAATCTTAAAAGCGGAGTTTCTGCCATTGAAACAAAAGAAAATATCTTAATCCCTTCAAGAGCAATTTTCCTTCTTTCTATTGATGTTAAAGTTCAAAGTGCGTCAAATAAAAAGGGTGTTTACATTAACCTTATTGAAGGAAAAGAACAAAACCCTCTAAGATATAACATTTCTAATATATATTTAACACAAGGCAGAGACGGAGATGTTGAATCTGCAACAATTTATCAAACTTATGCATTCATCATTGAAGGTAATGAACTTTACGACACAAATGCAAAACTTCAAATTTCAATGGGAACAAGAACAGAAAACTCAGATGGAACTTCATCAACAACAGCAGAAGTTGGAATTGCTGCAATTGATAACATTAAACTCATTGCAATCTCCTCTTCTCAATATGAAACATTGAAAAAAGATTCAAAAGTTAAAATTGCAAGTTTTTCAAACATACAGAAAGATTCAACAGCAAAAATTGCAAACGGAGCATTTAACTTTACTTCAAGCCAAAAATACACAGACTATAACGGCGAAAAACTTTTCGCACCAGAAAATTGGACACACTCTACAACAACTAACAACACAGAAGTTGACTTTGGAATTGTTAACACAAACGAAACAATGTTTAACAAAAATCTTTATTCAACAAGTTTGGTAGTTAAAAATCCAGGTCTAACAACTTATCAAACAACTGGAGATATAACAAATAAATACAACAACGTTTTAATGCTCGTTAATAAATCTAGAACAAATCAAAAATTAAGCACAGGATTCACTTTGTCAAAAGATAATATCTATGAAATCACTTTTGAGTTCTGCACCCCAGCAATATTTGAAAATATATCAGAAGAAAACAATTCACTATCCTTCTATGTTAAGAACGGAAATGAAATAATTTATAAAAGAGAAAATGTTTATTCCTATCAAGAAAACGAACATCAAATAAATTTAACAAAGTGGGTAAGATATAGCCTTATTGTTGAAACAGCAGAAGAAAAGAACTTAACTTTTGAAATTGTTTTTGGTGATGAATCAAATGCAAAAGAAGGAATTGCGTATGTTGACAATGTTCTCGCTGTTACACGTTCAAAAGAAAAAGCGTTTGACAATATCTATGCAAACACAATTCAGCTTAATGAAAGCGAAGAATATTTAAAAACAGGATATGTTTCTCTTGAAAATGTTAAAAATGCAAAAGACAATAATATAATCTCAACATATAAGTTTGAGAAAACAACTGAAGGATCAACAAACACAAACGAAAACAATTCTTCAAGCGAAGAATCAACAAACACAGGGATTAACACTTCAACACTTTGGTTTGTTATTCCATCTGCCCTTCTTGCAATTTGCACAATTGCTGGTCTTGTGATTTTCTATGGCTTAAAGATCAAAAATTCCAAAATATTTAAAAAGCGTGCAAGAAACAAAACTGGCAAAGTTTCATATAGAAGGAATTCTTCAACAAACAATTCTCAATCAAAAGCAAAAGTTGAACAAGCACAAGCTGAAAAAGAACAAACAATAGAAACTCAGCAAACGGAAGTTTTAAGCACAGAAGAGCAAATTGAAAAATTAGATAAAGAGTTTAGTGAAAACAAAATTTCCAAAAAGGCATATCTTAAAAAACGCGCAAAACTTGAAAGAAAGTTAGACTAACAAAAAAAGCCTCACATCGTGAGGTTTTTTTGTTATAAAATTTAATTTTCCAATTGTTTTTTGTTTTGAAAAGCAACAACTTTTTCCATTGTTTTTTGTACATCTGGAAGTTCAATAATGCTTCCATCTTGAACAGGAATGGCAGTATCACTTTTTTCATCAATAGCAGCGCCTTTATCTCTAACAATAATTCTTATTGCTTCATCAATATCATAATTTTTAATCTCATTTACTGCTTCATCATTGAAGGATTTATAACCTTCATTTGGAACAATTGCAAGCATGTGTTTTGTGTTTGTATACATATTCCAATATTTATCAAAAAAACTAATAACTGTTTCTTGTTCTTTTTCATTTAAAGAAGCACTATTGCAAAGGTTTTTTACATAAGTTTTTGCATCTTGATAAGATCTTCTCCCAAAATAGTTATCACCACAAAACAGCTTAAACCATTCTGGTGAGGCATAAGAATATTCATATGAAAGTTTTGATTCTCTAGAATAACTAACCTTCCCCGTGTCCCCTTCTAAAAAAGGAAAAACATTTATTTTGCCATGTGAAGAAAATATTTTATCTATTTCTCTTTTATCTTTTTCAACTTGTTTATCTTTTGAATTTGGGTCAATTCCATTTGCTAAAATTGAATCTAAATCTTTGCTGTTAAAAGCATGATATTTATTTGCAGAATAATTAACTAAGTCAACAGCTTGACATTTAACCATTTCAATCTGTTCTTTGGTTGCATTTTTTTTTGAAATATTTAAATCTTTAAACAATTTATTTTCAATCATTCCTGTAATAACGGATTCTATATCAAGGTTTGCAAGTTTATTTGAATTTTCATTTGCATGAAGAACAATATTTTTAATTAGTTTTTTCATTTCATCATAAGAGGCGGTTGCAATTGTGCCAAAAGTTTCAACATATGAAGTTGCAATGTATAGGATATTTGAAATAAAGTTTCTTGTTTCACTAAAACTGTTATGATTAAAGTTTGCACTTGCAACAATTTCAATGAAATCTTGGCTTTTGAAAAATTTATCCAAACAATCAAAACTTAAATACACTTTGCTTTTAAAATTATTTCCTTTTAATAATTCTTCCAATTCTTCAAGCTCTTTTTCTATGTCAAATTCCATATTAACCTCTCTTTCATTTATATTATATAAAACAATTTTTCCATTGTCAAGCAACAAAAAAACACCTTAATAGGTGTTTTGTCTTAATCTGCTTGTTTAATTTTTGCAGCTTTGCCTGTGAGTTCGCGAACATAGTAGAGTTTTGCTCTCTTTGCTTTTGCCCTGCGAACAACTTCAACATGGTCTACAAGTGGGCTGTGAACTGGGAATGTTCTTTCAACGCCAACGCCATATGAAATTCTTCTAACAGTGAAAGTTTCTCTAATGCTTCCGTTCTTTCTTGCGATAACAACGCCTTCGTAAGCTTGAAGTCTTTCTTTATCGCCTTCCTTGATTTTAACAAAAACTTTAACTGTGTCTCCAATGTTAAATTCAGGAACTTCTTTCTTTAAGCCTTCACTTTCAATTACATCAACAATATTCATGACTTTTCCTCCTATAAAACTAAGTGTTCATATCCGTAAAAAAGACAGCGGAGCACCCGAAGTCTTTGATAATATATCATATATTATTTTAAAATGCAAGTGTTTTACAAAAATTTTTAAAATGCGTTTTATTTTTTCATTAAAACACTTTTGTATGAATAGCTAATATGTAAGTAATTAAATTTAAATTAATATATTCAAAAATTAAGTCAATAATAGTCAACTAAAATTAAAAAAAGCAAAACAATGTTTGCTCTTTTATTATTTTAAATTAAACTCTGTCTTTGAAAAATTCTTTCCAATATGGGTTTTCATTGTCAAAAATTTCTTTTTGTTCTGGGGTTAATTTGTGCGGATAATCAGCAAACAGATTGAAAATAGTCTTCTTATCAAAGCTAAATAGCATTTCTCCCTTTTTGTCTCTATTATTAAGCCACCAAATAACATCAGTGCTATTATTTTTGTGCCATTCGTTCATTATTTTCTCCTTTAATTTATTTCTTAAAAATTAATGAATATTAATAAAGTCTGTAAACTAGAATTTTAGATATATATTAGTACCACTTAACAGTAACATAAGTTTTACTTTTATACAAACAAAGGATAATGTTTTTTAAAAATTTTTAAAATGCATTTTCAATGTGTGTTATTTCCTCATCAATCACATCAATAACATCAAATCTAATGCTTCTTTCAAGCAATTTTTTGCTCTTTAAATAATAAAGTGCAAGCTGTCTTAACTTTTGTTGTTTAAAAAAATTTACTGCTTCTCTTGGGAGCCCAAATTTTGCACTTGCCCTTGTTTTAACTTCAACAAAAACAATAACATCATCTTTTTCTGCAACAATGTCAAGTTCACCAATTTCGCAAGTGAAATTTCGTTCTAGAATTTTATACTTTTTCCTTTTTAAATAGTTATAGGCAAGAGCTTCGCCCTTTCCTCCAAGAATTTTATTATCCATGTTAAATTAGTGTTATTTTTCCAATCTTTCCTTTTCTAAAATCATCTAAGACAAGTTTTGCAGTGCGTTCGTAGTCAACATCTCCGCCACGAAGAACAAGTTTTTTGCTTTCTGCAATTTCATCAAAAATTTCTAATGGTGCTTTTTCTTCTAAACTTATTTTATATCTTTCTTCCAAAAATTTTGGATAGGCGTTTTTAAGTTCTTCAATCAAATCTAAAACAAGTTCTTCAACGTTTAGAACATCATCTTTAATAGAGCCGATGTAGGCAAGAAAGTGTGCCAGTTTTTCGTCTGCTAGATTTGGCCAAAGCGTTCCAGGAGTGTCTAAAATTTCAATGTTGTTTGCAAGCTTAACCCACTGTTTTGACTTTGTAACACCAGGCTTATTTCCCGTTACTGCTTTTGTTATGCCACACAAATTGTTAACAAGTGTGCTTTTCCCAGAGTTTGGAACACCAATTACCATTGCCCTAACAAAATAGTTCACACCTTTGCTTTTGAATTTTTCAATTTTAGTTGTGCAAAGTTCGTTAAGTGCTGTTGAAACTTTTTTAATTGCACCAGATGCTGTTGAGTTTAGAAAAATAACTCTTCTGTTTTCACCTTCCAGCATATGTGCATATTTTGAAACTTTATACTCGTCTGCAAGGTCAAACTTGTTAAGAACAAACAAAATTGGCTTGTTTCCAATAATTTCAACAAAAGATGGGTTAAGGCAAGCACTTGGGGCGCGAGAATCTAAAACATAAATAACAGCATCAACATTTTTAACTTCGCTTTCCATTTCTTGCAAAGCTTTTTTCATATGCCCAGGAAACCAATTTATCTTATTCATTTTCTTCTCCTAATAAATCTGGCCTAGCATTTTTTGTGATATCCAACGCCATCTCTTTTCGCCACTTTGCAATCTCTTTGTGATTTCCAGAAATGAGAACATCTGGAACTTTGTAGCCAATAAAATCAAAGGGACGAGTGTATTGTGGATATTCTAACAGACCAGAAGAAAAACTTTCTTCATCAAGCGATGCCTTTGTTATTACGCCATCAACAAGTCGTGCAACACAGTCAACAATAGCCATTGCAGGAATTTCTCCACCTGTTAAAACATAATCTCCAATTGAAAGTTCTTCCGGCTTGAAAATTTCTAAAATTCGATTATCTATCCCCTCATAATGACCACACAAAATTATGATATGATCCAATTTTGACATTTCTTTTGCTTTTATTTGATTAAACACATTCCCTTTTGGTGACATGAAAAAAATTTTAGAGCTTTCTTTTTTCACGCTTTTTATTGCGTCATAAATTGGCTGAGGTGTCATAAGCATTCCAGCACCACCACCATAAGGTTCATCATCACACTTTTGGTGTTTATCAGTTGAAAAATCTCTAATGTTTATAACATTTATTTCAATAAGCTTTTTTTCCCTTGCCCTTCCAATTATGCTTTCTGTTAGCGCTGAAAACATTTCTGGGAAAAGTGTTAAAATATCTATTCTCATAAGAATGATTTTAACAAGATTTTTTTTTGATGTCAATAAAATGGGGCATTGCAAAATTTTGAAAAATTTTTGCACTTGCCTTCCTGGCAAGTGCTGTTTGGCTATAAGTCAAACGCAATGCCCATAAAAAAACACTAACAAGCGTTAGTGTTTTTCATCATCTTTTTCATCATCTTTCTTTTCTTCTTCGCTATCCTCGTTGCCTATGTTTTCAGTTGGCGAAGTAACAACTCCAAACACAACTAAAACACCAGCAAAGCCCATAATAACATTGTTTATCATATCGCCATCTGTTGTGAATCCACAGATTTTTCCAATTGCTTCAACAAAGATAATCACTGCACCAGAGAGCGCAACCCAAAAAGAATAATTTTTAAACTTGTTTTTCATTTTTCTTATCCGCCTTCTTGGTTATTATTTTTTTAATCGCTTTAACATCATTCTTAACAACTTTAACATCGTCATGAACCTGTTTTATTAAGTGATTGTTTGTTTCAACATCGCTTTTAACATCACAAACTTCTTCTTTTATTTCACTCAAATTTTCTTTATTTTCAACTGCACTTGAAAGATTATCGGACAGATTTTTAATGAGTAAATTATATTTATTTTCTCTTTTAGAACTATCTTTAATTAAATAAGTTAAAAGAAAAACAAACAAAACTGCAAATATCCCATTTGATATAACGATATTTAAAACTTCTTGCCACATATCCTACTCATCTTTGGAATAGATTTCTGCAAAAAGGCTTGGGTAGTAAATTGAAAGTTCTTTTTGATAATTTTTGTCTTCAAGTTCTCTAAGAGCATCTGCTTTAGACATAGTGTTTAGATAGCCCTTAACAATTTCATATTTTTCTTTTTGTTTCATCTTATTAACTTCCACTAAACCTTTTTCAGAAAGAAGTTTTGTTAAATTCTCATTTTGCTTTGCAATTTCTTTTTCTCTCTCAAGTTTAAGTCTGTTTGCTTTTTCTTCAATTTCATTATTATATTTTAAAACTTCATCTTGTTTTTTTGAAATTTCACTTGAAATTTTATTTATTTCATCGTTTAGTTTTAATGCATAAGAAATATCAAAACTTGAAAGCGCGCTGTTTTTTTGGCTTTCTAAGATTGCCATTTCGCTTTGAAGTTTTCCAATTTCACCACTAAACTTTTGTTGAGATTCATTTAGTTTTAAATTTTTTTCATTTTCAATTTCTTTAAGTGCTTCATCAAAAATTGAAGAGTTTGTAATTCCATTTTTGATTGCTTTGTTTGTGAAATTTTTAACAGATTTATTATAGCTATTTATTGCATCTAAAAATTCTTCATCTTTATTTTCAACCACATTTTCAATTTTTTCTTCAATTTTGCTTGAATTTTTTTTGAAATCATCATCAATTTTTTTAAGTGAAGAATCTTTATATGAAGACAACGATTTTTTTGCCATCTCTTCAATTTCACTATCACTTGGTGCCTGATAAGATTTTTTTTGGAAATTTATGTCATCATTTGAAATGTTTGAATTTATGGCATAAGAATATTTTTCATCAATTTCTTTAAGTTTTTCAAAAACTTTTTCTTTCTCAGATGATTTATCTAATTCGACGTCATCGTTAGAAAATTTATATGTATACATAGTGCTTCCTCCATATTTAATAAAATCAATAATGTTTTGTTCTAAGATATTTTTTTTGTTTATCATTTTTTAATTTGAAACAGAAATTGCAATTTCCACATTTGCAATATAAGCATCACCAACGCTAGATTCAATTTTGAACTGAACCATTTCCCCTTCATCGTGGGTGATTATTTTTTGCGTTTTTAAACTGCCAGAAATTTCATATCTGTTTTCACCTTTATCCGTTTTTAAAACAACAGCACAAGGCTGTTTTGAAATTAAACTAACACTTCTTATCTTTTTTGTTTTGCTTGAAAAGCCTAAATTTGTGAATGACGATTGCCAAACTTTCTTAAGTGGCTTTCCAAAAATTTTACCGTTATGAGTTAGTTGTCCAAGCCTGTTTTTAAATTCTCCATTAAATGCACAAACAAGTTTTTTAACTCTTTCATATTCAATTGCACAGATAGATTTTAAATCAACTCCACGAGTTATGTTAATATCGCCTGTTTTCAAATCTATTTCAATAAGCGCATTATTAACAAACCCACCGCTATATTCTTCACAGCCAACGCTTTCGCCATCATTAAAATCCACTTTTAAACCTAAATAATATTTCCCATTGAAATATGCACTGCAACAATTCTCGTTATCAACATCTCTAAACAAACTTTCAATGTTCAAACTGAGTTTGCTTGTTGAAAACCCATCAAAAGAATAAATTCCATCTTTTGAAAGAAACATAATTCTGTTTCCACAAACACAAACTGAATTTCCATAAATTTTTCCACTTGTAACATACAAGTTTGTTATTGAAAAGTCGCTTTGGTCGCCATAAGCAGAAAGACGAAGAATTCCATACTCTTTAAAGATGTAAACATAATCATTGAAACTAACAACTTTTTCAAGTCCGCCACGTTCATCTGCAAGTTCAATATATCCCGCTTCATCGGAGCTTACATTCCAGTTTGTTGGGTCAAGGTTATCACTGAAAACAAGTTTTGTTCTTTTTCCTGCTTCAATAGCAAAAATTCTTTCATAATGCCTGCACATTGAAGAAATTTTTGGAGCATTGCTGTCGAGGTTGTTTATTTCTTGTGCGTGATAAACAAGCATTCCATCTGTTGCAGAAGTTACAAGCATAACATCTTCTCCATCAAGATTGTAATATATGGCGTTTGGAACAGATGTGAATGTGATGTTATTTAAAATTGGATAAATGTAAGGGTCAATTGAAATAATTTGGCAAAAATACATTTTATCGTCACAACTTGCAAGAAGTAAATGCTCTTTTTTTTGATTTACATTGTTATAAAAAGGATATAACCAAACTTTGTTAACTTCTGTTATTTCGTCATCAAACTGCAATGTTCGTTCTAGATTTGAAGCATTGTTTTTTAAAAACGTTAAGCTTTCAAATCCAATGCCTGTTTCAAGAGAACCTTTCGTAAAATTATAGTTGTATGAATTTTTTGCAAATTTGAATGGCAAAACGTTTTCATCAACCTCAGTGTTAACACCACCGCTAAAATTTGAAAGTTTAAGCTTTAAATTTTTTGTGTTTTTAATAAGAAGTGGCTTCTTATAGAACATCAAATCCACCTCCTCTTTGGAAGTTTAATCTCTGTTTTCTTTCCACTTCTAACAAGAATTGCATCTTTGAAACGCCTTTCCCAAATTTGCGCATCATCATATAAGCCTGAAATAAAGCAATATTCCATTGCAGTTCCATAAGCTAAAATTTTTTCTGAAACTTTTTTTGAAAAATCTTCTAGCGTTGAAGATATGTTTGTAAGTGTCTCTGGAAGGTAGCTATATGTAATTTCAAAATTTTTACCTTCAGCTAAAATGTAATCTGGATAAAGTTTATAAGAAACTTTAAAACCATTTTCGTCTTTTAAACTTTTAACTTCACACAAATTTTTTGAAAGATTTGAAAAGACAATTTTGCCGTTTGTTGATAAAACATTTTCTGTTTTTAAAAGTGGAATATAGTCTGATGCAATTTCGCTGTATGTTAAATTTAAACATCTAAGAAGAAAATTAAGTTCTTTTTGCTCTGCAGAAGTTGACGTTTGACTGCCATCAAGTTCTGTTAAATTTTCAAGATTTTCTTTTCCTAAAAAAAGGCAAGTTAATTTTAAAATATTTTTTATTTCCATTTTTTCTCCTATTTTTAATAATTTTTAATTATTTTTTAAATTATTTTTAAATTTGTTAAATTTTTTTTAATTAAATATTCATTTTTTATTTTATTTTCATTTCTAATTCGATTTTCTAGAAGAATATTTTGTGTTTCAATTTCATTTAATAAATTTTTTACATTCTCAATTCTTGTCTTTTTCACTAAACTTAAAATTTTTCCGCTTATAATGTTAAAGGGAATAGTTAAGCAAAAACTATTCCCAATTTGATTAACATTATGAACTTCAAATTTTTTACGCTTTGTGTTAAAGAAAATCTTATAGCCTGCATCAATCTCTTTTAATCTTTCACAAATATAACAAACATCATTATTGATTTCAATTAACATAAAACACCTAAAAATTCTTATTATTTTTTTCGCATGCTGTTTATGCTATTTAATTTGTAGCATTAACAACCGGAGCAAAAGGATTTGTAACATTTGAAGAAATTCCAGAAATTTTTGCTTGAGCATTTGGCTTGTTGCAAATAAGATCTGCATATTTAACAAGTGTTGCAGAATATGTTGCTTCGTTTGCGTTTTGTTTGATAACTCTGCCATCTTCACCTTCAAGCCACTTCCAATCGCAAAGTTGATGAAGCGTAAATTCATCTGTGTTAAGAACGTACATTGTGTCATCTTCAACAAATCTGTCAGCATAAATTGGAACTCCATTGTATGTAATTGCTTTATATCCACCAGCAAGTTCTGCAACATCAATATTTCTTCTGTAATATGTTAAATATTTTTGATATGCTTTTCTAACTGTTGGAGAGCAAGTGATAAAGTTTGCTGTGCTTCCCATTTCTTCAAGGTGGTCTAACGCTCCTTGAATA
>CAMEKL010000004.1 GCA_945921365.1 uncultured Bacillota bacterium | reverse complement strand
GAGTTAAGTTGACTCATTTTTTAAAATTGCAAATATTTATGTTTTATTTTTATTTTTGAAAATTTGCAATCAAAAGTACAATTATTCATGCTTTCCATTAAAGAAATTGACAACAATCAAAACAAATTTCAACACACTGTTATGCACGAGTTTGCTCACCTCATCTATGGGGCAAGAGATGTGTTTATGAAAGAAAATAAAGAATTAAACATATCAGATTTTGAAGAAGCAAAAAATTATAGATTTAATCTATCAGAATATATTATAACAAAAAAATCTTTTGATGCTAAGTCCAGCAACTCAATTATGAACAAAAACGCATTTTTCTCAGCTGGAGATATTCTTCTTTGGAGTGCTAAAAACACAAAAAATTTGAAGGAGAACGAAGAAAAAGTAAGAACTTTTGCACAGAACTATCAAGCACAAAACTTAGAATATGAATATAGGGAATATTTTAATCAGCTAAGCAAAGCTGACACAAAACTTGAAAAGTTGCAACTTGTTAGAAACAGATATGAAAGCAATATTTCAAATTATTCAACTTTGTGCAAGGAAGACCTTTTTATTTTGGAATTTTATAAATTGTTTGAAAAAGAATATAAATCTAATAATCTGCAAGAACAAATTGAAAATGAAGTATCAAAAACAATTGAAAAATTTGATAGTTCTAAGCTTGAAAACCCTAACACAGATAAATTAGATTCATTCAAAGATAATAAGCTTATTTATTTAACAAGTGGAGAAAAAACAGATTGCGCTCTCTGCTTGCCAGACGGAAATTTTGTTTTGCTTGAAAATACCCATAAAAATTTAAGCAAAGTTGATGTTTCCAAGTTTTATATGTTTAAACAATATGAAAACAACGTTGTTAAAATAGGGATTGATTTTAAAAATAGAAACATGGTTGAAAGTGTTGAAGTTTATCCAAAATTAACAAGCATTAAATTTAATAATAATGCCAAAGAAGATTTTTCAAAATAAATCTTTATAAAATAAAAAATTTTAAATTTGCCTAAACAAAATATGGGCAAATTTTTTATATTGACAAGCAATTATTGTATGATATAATTTCAATGATGAAAAACAAGTTTTACAGCGAGGAAAGCATAGATAAAAACATTGACTGGTTTTATAATTTTATTAAAGAAAACATAAAAACAATTTCTTTTCCAAGCACAAAAAAGAAAATTGCCTTGGAAATGCTTAACTTAACCGTCCAATGCTTGTGTTTAGATTTAGACAGCATTTTGATTTTTAAAAATTTGCCGAAAGGTTTAAATGGGCTGGCGTATTTAAACAATAAATTAAGCGAAATTGTGCTCAACAAAATAAAGATTATCTCATCAAACTATGCTTTAATGTTTAACATAATAATTCACGAAACGCTTCACGCCTACACTAGAATACAAAATAAAATTGCAACTAAGAATGGCGATTGGGAAAAATATAAATACACAATAAATTATGCCAACATAAATAAATATGGAATTTGTCATAGTTTTCAATATTATTTGCTTTCGCCAAATGAATTGTTTTCTAGAGAAAAATCTTGGGAAATTTTGAAATATGTTGTTTCAAAAATTAAAGATAAATCAAAAAACGAATCAAATAAAAAACTTGTTGATTGGGTGCAAAAACTTGAAAAAGATATGATTGAAAATTTTAACAATCATACGAAGCAAATTACACAAGCTAAACGCAGTTTTCAATTTAGTCCAAATTTAGACGAAAGCTTAATTCAATTTCATCAAACTGCTAATACAACTTCAACTTTAAATCAAGTTAACGCTCTTTCAAAAGATGATAAATTAGGCAAAATTCAACTATATAAAAAACTACTTTACAACCCTTCGTTTATTGAATCCTCTAAAATATATTTTAATACTGACTGTTTTAAAAGCTTGATAACTAATGACGATATCGGTGAAAAGATAACTCTTGAAACATTTATTAAATATAATGATTATAATGTTTTAGGGCACAAAAAGTATAAAGAGCTTCTTTTAAATTGCATTAAAAATAAACCTTTAAACTATCCTCTTTGGATAAAACTTATGGGAGAAGGAAATTTTTTTAGTGCTCTTGCAGATAAATACACAAAAAGGGAAATATTAGATAAAATCCCAACTGAATTAGTTTCAAAAAATGCACTAAAAAAAATTGACGAAACAATTAAAATAAAAAAAGAATTTGAAGAATTTTACAATAATCTTTAAAAATTACTAAAAAAAGACTGAACACAGTCTTTTTTTTTAAAGCACAAAGTGCAAAATGTCAACTATAACAACAAAACCTAACAGCACAAATAATCCAACGGTGTTTATTATGTTTTTAACTTTTTCATTTATTGGCTTTCGCCTTATCCATTCAATGCCTGTGAACACAATTTGCGCACCATCAAGTGCAGGGAAAGGAATAAGGTTAAACATTGCAAGGTTTGCAGAAATTAACGGCACAAGCACAAACAAATTAACAATTGAAGTCTGCGTGTAGGTTGCAATCATTGCAACAGTTGTGATTGGGCCACCAATTTGATTTATTGGAATTTGGAATGTTATCAACATCCAAAGAGATTTTAAAACTGCCCATGCCATAAAAATTGCAAGTGAAAACGCTCCGCCAAGTGCTTCTAAAAATGGACGCCTATAAAGCTGTAAGTCTGCAACTGTGTATTGCAATTTTCCACTGTTGTCAAACACATAGATATCTTTGTTTGTTGTGTCTTCAATTTCTTCTTGAGAATATTTTGTTAAATCAATTCCTTCTTTAAATTTTGGCTTTAAACTGACAACAACATCAATCATTTCATTTTGTTTTGTTTCTTCGTTATATCTTTTAACAGTAAGTGTTATATTCTCTCTATCTTCAACATTTCCAAGCAAAGTTGAAAGAGTTCCGTTTGTTGCAAAATTTATATCTGTTCCATTAACACGATAAATTGCATCACCTTTCATTAAATTTTCATTATACAAACTTGGATCGTTTTTAACTTGATAGATGTCATATCCAAAACTGACAAGAAGAATAAAACTGAAAATTATTGCGGATAGGAAATTAAAAAATGCACCTGCAAAAAGAACAATTATCCTCTTCCATGGCTTTTGATTGTTAAACGCTTCTGGATTTTCCCCATCACCTTTTTCATTTTCTCCTTCAAAAGCACAATAGCCACCAAGTGGAAAAATCCTAATTGAAAATTTTTCGCCACGCTTGTTAACTTTAGAATAAATTGCCTTTCCAAAGCCAATTGAAAACTCATTTATTTTAAATTTTAAAAGCCTTCCTGCAAGATAATGCCCAGTTTCATGAATCATAATCATGAGAAGAAGCACAAAAATTGCAAGAACAACATAAAGAACAATTGAAAAACCAGACCAACCTAAAAATGATATATTCAAATTTTCACCTTCTATTTATTTTTTCTTTTATTTTTGAGTTCAGAAAGTTTTGTTTTTGCTCCACCCCAAAGTTTTTCAAGGTTATAAAACTCTCTTTTATCTTCCGAAAATATTTCAATTGTTAAATCATCGATTTCGAAAACGACCCAGTCTTCACTAAATTCGCCTTCTAAATAAACTTCGCTTTCTGCAGTTTTTTCAAGTTCCCCTTTTAATTGCAAACACAATTTTCTAACATTTGCTCCCGTTGGCAAAGTTGCAATAATCATTTTTTTTAAAAGAGGAGTTTTTGAAGTTAGATTATAACTTATGATATTTTTTAATTTAAAACTTTCTAAAATTTTTATTATTTTTTCTTCCATGTTTATATTATATTTATATTTCCTTTTAAGTCAAATATTATAAAATGTTTGCAAGCAAAATAAAATCTTCTAGTGTAAGTTCCTCTGCTCTAACATTTTCTTTTTTATTTAATTTCTCAAGAGCTCCTAATATTTTTTGCTTTTCATAATTTTTGCATAAGTTATTGACAAGTGTTTTTCTCCTCATTGAAAAAGATGTTGAAACAATTTTTTTAAATTTTTGTTTATCTATCTTTGGCAAATTTGTTTTTCTTTCAATTCTAATAACAGCAGAATCCACATTTGGTCTAGGGAAAAACATGTTTTTAGAAACATTTCTTGTGATGCTGCAATTTGCATAAAAGGAAAGCATAACAGATGATATTCCATACCCTTCGCTTCTATTTCATGCAGAGAACCTCTCTGCCACCTCTTTTTGCACCATAACAGTTAATGTTTTGCATCTTTTTGTTTCTTCCAAAAATTTAAAGATTAACGGCGTTGTGATATAGTATGGCAAATTTGCAACAAGATGATATTCTCCCTCAAAGTTTTTTTCAATTTCTTCTATTGGCAGTTTTAGTGCGTCTTGCATTATTATTTTTAAATTAGAGTATTTCTTTTCGATTTCGGCTAAATGCTCAGTTAATTTTTTGTCAATTTCATATGATACAACTTTTTTTGCACTTTTAACCAAGCTTTCAGTAAGTGCCCCAGCACCTGCCCCAATTTCCAAAACGTCTTCATTTTCAACTTGTGCGTCAGAAACAATTGCATCTAAAAGATTTCTGTCCGACAAAAAGTTTTGACCAAATTTTTTGTTAAATTTAAAATTCTCTATCATATTATTTTCCTAAAAAGTTTTTTTGCATTTTTTGTTGTTTCTTCTCCAACTTTTTCTGGCAATATTTCTAATATATTTGAAATTTTGTCTGCAATAATTGGAACATTTTTTGGCTGGTTGAGTTTTCCCCTGTATGGCTCTGGCGTGAGATATGGGCAATCTGTTTCAAGCATAACTCTCTCGATTCCAACCTCTTTTATAACATTTTGAATGTTAACAGCATTTTTAAAAGTGATAACTCCACCAACAGAAATGTAAAAGCCAAGTTTAAAAAACTCTTTTGCACTCATTGCACTTCCAGAAAAACAATGAATAAGCCCACCACAATTTAATTTTTCTTTGCTTTCTTTTAAAATTTGAAGAGTGTCGCCCATCGCATCTCTTGTGTGAACAACAATTGGTAAGTTTAACTTGCTGGCAATTTCAATTTGTTTCATAAAAACTTCTTTTTGCTTTTCTTTTATTTCTTCATCAGTTAAAAACTTGCCTTCTTTTTCTAAATCTTCTTTTTGATATTTGATGTTGTAATAGTCAAGACCGATTTCTCCAATTGCAACAACCTTTTTGTGTTGTGCTAAGTTTATAATTTTGCTTTCAACTTTATTATCATAAGAAAAACAGTCTTCTGGGTGAACACCCACTGTTGCGTAAACACAATCATATTTTTCTGCAAGCAAAACAGCTTGTTCACTGCTAAATAAATCTGATGCCGAGCAAATTATTTTTTCCACTTCTGCATCTTTTGCACTTTTAACAATATCTTCAACATCACCTATAAGTTTCTCATCGTTGATATGAGCATGAACATCAATAAACATGGAAAAATAATAACACTAACATAAAATTTTGTCTACCTTTTCTTGACTTTTTGCTTTTTTAATTATACTATAATCTCATGGAAAATCTTTCGGACGCAGAACTTGTTTTAAAAGCAAAAAATGGAAACGAACTTGCTTCAGAAATATTGTTTAACAGATATAAACCTCTTGCAAAAAAAATTTCTAGAAGCTATTTTCTTGCTGGCGCTGATGATGACGATATTTTTCAAGAAGCAATGATTGGGCTTTTTAAAGCATATAACAATTTCAAAAGCGAAGAATCAAATTTCAGTGCATTTGCAACTCTTTGCATTAACAGGCAGATTCAAAGTGCTATAAAAAGTGCCAATAGGCAAAAAAACAGAATTTTAACTGAAGCAATAAGCCTTAACAACCAAGGCGGATTTAAAATTGCAGACGAAAACACTTTGGAGGAAAATGTTTTTTACATTGTTCCGTCAAACAGCCCATCGCCAGACGATACACTAATTTCAAAGGAGACGCTTAAAGAGGTTCTTAAAAAAATTGACGAGATTTTAAGTGATTATGAAAAACAAATTCTTTTTCTTTATCTTGAAGGAAAGTCGTATAAAGAAATCTCAAACAAAGTGAATAAAAGCACAAAATCCGTAGAAAACGCATTGACAAGGTTAAAAGCAAAAATTTCTTCCATAAAGGAATGAAAAATTTGCTTTTTTCTTTTTGTTAAAATAAATTGTTGTTGTATAATAGCAAAGTTTAAAGAAATAAAAAGGGGTTTAAATATGAAAAAGAAAATACTATCCATTGTTGCACTTTGCCTTGCTGTTTGCTTTATGTTTGCAGGTTGCAATTTGTTAAACGCAGATTTTAACAAAGGAAATGATAACGCTGCAGTTATGTCTAACGGCGAAGTTCTTTTAACAAGAGAAGAGATTAAAACTGCATATGCAACATATTTTGAAACTTATTATAATTCTTATAATGAGAAAGCCTTTGATAAGATGGTTGAAGACCTTATCACAGAGAAACTTGTTTATAACGATGCAAAAAACTTGATAGAAAGTGGAGAAATTGTTTTAACAAACACAGAGAAGAACTATATTTATGACCAAACTTTTAAAGCAGTTATAAACAATCTTGAAGCATATGAAAAACAAGTGGCAAAAACACTTTCGATTGAATACCCAGAAGATGAAGAAGGCGACAGTCAGTGGGTATACACAAAATACACTCCTTATGCAGAAGTTGTTTTAAATAAAGAAACAAATAAATATGAGATTAAGCTTACAAATAAATATCTTGCTGAAAAAGAAAAGAATGGCGAAACGGAATATGAGTATGTAACAAAAGAAGAATATGAATCATACACCGAGCCAACAAAACTTCTTTCATTTGCAGATTTTAAATATGAAAAACTTCAAAGTGATAACAGAGAAGAGCAAGTTCTTGCAACTGAAGCGAGAAGAATATATCTCTCAAAACTTCTCAAAAATGAAGAAGGTAAAAATCTTTCAACAGACGAAGTCAGCGTGTTTAACAGGGAACTTGAAAGGATTTATGAAATTGTTTATAAGAAATTTTTAACAACAAAATATTATCAACACAAATCTCAATCAATCAACATTTCAGAAACAGAAGTTTTAACATCTTATCTTGCAAAAGTTAAAGAAACATATGAAAGATATCAAGAAGACAAAAACAAATTTGAAAGCGAAATCACAACTTCTGTTATAAGCGCAAATATGTATGGTCAATATTCATCAAGCTCTAACAGTATTGAAGATGTTTGGTATGTTCCAGCAGATTATGAAGAGAATTTCTTTATGGTTTATCACATAATGGTTAAACTTAACGATGACTCTGTTTCAAGAATTTCAGAGGCAAAACAAAATCTCACTAATGGAATTATCTCTGAGGCAGATTATGATGCAATTGTTGCAGAAGAGTATTCAAAACTTAAACTTGAAGAAAGAGATGAAGAAGGAAAAATTGTTGTAAAGGCAGATGACGAAAATGCAATAAGTTATGACACAATGCTTTCAAACTTACAAACAGAACTTGCTGGTGCAACAACTGCCCAAGAAAAGGGAGAAATTTTCAACAAATACATTTACAAATATGGCACAGACACTGGTTCTCTTCAAGTTCAAAAAGACTACTTTGGTGGAACACACGAAAACTGGTATGGCTACGTTGTTGGAACAGATAATAAAAATAATTTCCTTGACGAGTTTGTTAACCAAGCAAGAGCATTATACAATGACGGAAACGGTGAGCTTGGCTCAATTTCAAACAAATTCCAACTTGAAAGCTGGAAAGAAGAAGATAAGAAAGACGACAGCGGAAACGTTGTTAAAGGCGAAGATGGAAAAGCAGAAAAAATTAGCAAGCTTTCTTATGCTGGATATGACGTTATGATGTATGGTGGAAAAATTGCTAACTTGTTTGAATGTTTTGATGATGGAAAATTTGAGATCTCTGACCTTGGCGACAACGCACTTTACAAACTTGCAAATAAACGCCTAGGAATAACAGGAAACAAAACACTCTTTGATCTTGTTTATGAAGATATCTTTAGTGATTTGTACAGAGACTTAACAACAGAACTTAAATCAAACTTAAATAAAAATGGCAATATCGAAAAAATTGAAAGTTCTTATGCAGATTTAAATCCACTAAAGTAAAATAATTAAAAAAGACCTATAAAGGTCTTTTTTTTTATGAAACATTAACTTCAACATTTTCGCCCGTTTCTGCATCTTGATAGGATATCCAATATCCTAAATCTTCTGGCTTTTCAGGGTCTAGTGGAAGCCACTGCCCTTCGCTTACTAATTCATTGTTTGGCCTTTCTGAAAACTCCCCTGGAACGCCATAGCAAACAAACTTAATTTTCTCGTTTTCATAAATTAGGCCAATAACATAATATGCGCCATCAGTTTCATAATCTACTTTCACCCACTTTGAATTTGGTATGACTTCCTTTAAAAAAGTCTCTTCTGGATATTTATCAAACAAAACAGAGAGTTGTTCTTTAATTTCATCATAAAAGTTCTCTTCATTTTCTAAAACTTCTTTTTTTGTGCTTTCATTATTCAAACTTTCAATTGAAGTTGTTTGAGAACCATTGAAAAATGCTTCTCTATATTTGCAAGTTGCACAACGTTCATTTCCGCCAAGCTCGCATGAAATATGCCTTTCAATTTCTCTTTTTTCTTCTTTTTCATAGTCTATTTCACTTTCGTTTAGAGCAATTTCAACTTTGCGTGGAGTTATATTTTCATCATCTAAAAGATACAGATTTTCTGCAAGTCTATTTTCTAATGTTTTTACATTTTGACCATTTGTTGCTCCAAGAAGTATTGGTTTGACATCTCCATTTTTAACATTTATTATTGCACAAGTGAATGCTTCTTTTTCAATTTTGTTGTTTGAATTGAAAGTGTAGAGATTATCATCTTTTTCTTTTAACGCTGTTTTAACAACTTTTCCATCACACAAAACACCGAGAGTTAAAATACCCTCTGGCTTCTGTTTAAAGTTATATAGCCTTATCCTTCCTTCAAAACTTTCATCGTTTATTTCAAAATTTATAACCGCTTTGTTTGAGCTGTTTTCCAAACTTGTTAAAACAAGTGTCGTTTGCTTTTTCATTTTTACCACCTGTGCATAATTATATATGCGAAAGGTTTTATTATTGATAAATAATAATGTTATCTTTTGACATATATTGTCAAAATTTTTATTTTTTTAATAAATAACATTATGATAAAAAAATATAACAGAAAAGATGCCATTTCTTATGCTCTTTTTTGGGCAAAAAAGAGAAATGCAAAATATTATAACTTTGACGAACTTGGGGGTGACTGCACAAACTTTGTTTCTCAATGTTTGTTTGCTGGCACAAAAACAATGAACTATAGCAAAAATGGCTGGTTTTACATTTCGCTTGATAATCGATCTGCAAGTTGGACATCGGCTGATTTTCTAAACAAGTTTTTAATAAGAAAAGAAAAAACAACAGGGCCAATTGCAGAAAAAACTTCTTTAAAAAATCTTGAGATTGGCGACATTGTTCAACTTAGAGATAGCGTTGGGTTTTATCATTCGCTTATAATAACAGAAGTAAAAAATAATGATGGCAATCCTTTTAACTATAAAATCTGTGCTCACACTTATGATGCATATAATCGCCGGCTATCAACCTATAATCTAAATAACGCAAATTTTTTAAAAATCCTAGGATTTTATGATTAAATAAATTAAATTGTTTGATTAAATGATTTTTTTTTGATAAAATAATCTTAGAAAGTTGAGGTGAAAATGAAAACAAAAAATAAAATCCTTTTAATTTCTTTTTCAATTTTACTTATAGCACTTATTGCAATTTTGGCAACATATTTTTCTGGTGCTTGGTTTATTGCAACAAGGCGTGCAGAAGGCACTCTTGAATTTGTTGAAGGAATAAAAATTGATTACTCTAATATGTATAAACAAAATTCATCTGCAACAAACACAAATTTAAAGCTTCAAACAGCTGATGGAAATATTCTTGAAATAAAAGATGTTACTTCCGACCTTGTTTTTGAAATAAAAAATCCAACATTAACACCAAAAGAGGACACTGTTTCCTACTTTTTAAGAGCAAAGTTAAATTACAGTTATTATTATAAAGACAATTATGGAAATGAAATTGAAATCACCAATCTAACAAGAAACAATTTCCTTCAAAAATGTGCAGGCTATCAAAGGCTTGTTGATAATAACGGCGAAAAAGTTTATGAAAGTGTTACAATTTCAAACGAAAAAGAACTTTTTGCTTTTCTTCCACAACTTGACAGAACTAAGTTTGTTGAGTTTGACAACTGGTTCTATCTTGGAAGTGCAGAAACAGAAATCAATTCACTTAACGATATAACTCTTGAAAGTTGTTTCTATAACGGCGATGAAACTAAATCGATTTCACTTTTTGAAAATAACAGCGAAAATAAAGTTGTTCTTGCACTTGACAACACAATTGATTATGGAGAGCAAATGCCTTTCTCTAAACTTGTTATAACACTTGATATTCAAGCAGTTGAAGAAACAGCAATCTCTATTTGGAGTTGACAAAAAATTCGAATATTCGCAGACAAACCTTCATAGATTATAACATCATGGAGGTTTTTTTATGGAAAATTACAGTCTGTATGAAGATATTGCTATGCGAACTGGTGGCGATATTTATGTGGGCGTTGTTGGTCCCGTTAGATGCGGAAAGTCCACATTTATCACAAACTTTATGCAAAATTTAGTTTTGCCAAACATTGAAGATAAGAATAATAGAGATAGAACAATTGACGAACTGCCACAAAGCGCAGATGGAAAAACAATTATGACAACACAGCCAAGATTTATTCCAAATGAAGCTGTTAAAATAAATATTGATGAAAAAGTTGAAATGAAAGTTAGAATGATAGACTGCGTTGGCTATCTTATAGATGGTGCAATTGGTCATGTTGAAGGAGAAAAGCCACGTCTTGTTAAAACGCCATGGACACAGGAAGAAATTCCTTTTGAAGAAGCAGCAGAGCTTGGAACAAAAAAAGTGATTGAAGAGCACTCCACAATTGGTATTGTCCTTACAACAGACGGAAGTATAACAGATATTCCACGCAGTTCATACATTGCTGCAGAAGAACGAGTTATTGCAGAATTGAAAGAAAAAAATAAGCCTTTTGTTATTGTTTTAAACACAAAAAAGCCAAACACAGAAGAAACAAAAAAACTTGCTAAATCACTTTATGCAAAATATGACATTCCTGTTGTTGTTAAAGATGTTTTAAACTTAAACAATAAAGATATAGACGAAATTTTTGAAAAAATTCTTTTAGAATTTCCTATTAAATCTCTTAAAGTCAATATGCCAAAATGGCTCTCTGCCCTTCCTTTTGAAAACGAGATTATTAGTAGCATAATAAACGAAGTTTCAAAATTTGGCGAAAATATAAGTAAAATTGGTCAAATTGACAAAACAAATGTTGCATTTTTGGAAAATGATAATTTTGAACCACTTGTGATTTCTAATATAAAAATGGGCGAAGGCAAAGTTTATTTTGACATAACTCCAAAACCAGAATTATTCTACAAAGTTCTTTCAAACGAATGCGGAATTGACATAAAAGATGATTTTGAGCTGATTGCATCAATTAAAGATTTAGCATATGCAAAAAAACAATATGACAAAATTAAGCTTGCGCTTGACGATGTTAAAGAAAAAGGATATGGCGTTGTTATGCCATCAATTGAAGATATGAGCTTGGAAGACCCACAGATAATCAAACAGGGTTCTAAGTTTGGTGTTAAACTTAAAGCATCTGCTCCAAGCCTTCATATTATGAGTGTTGATATTGAAACAGAAGTCAACCCTGTTGTTGGTTCGCAAGCACAAAGTGAAGAACTTGTTAAATTTTTGATGGACGAATTTGAAAATAACCCTAAAGCTATTTGGGAAACAAATATGTTTGGAAAAAGTTTAAGTTCACTTGTCAATGAAGGAATAAATTCAAAAATAACAACAATGCCTCTTGAAGCTCAACGTAAAATGAGAAAAACACTTGGGCGAATTGTTAATGAAGGAAAAGGTGGAATTATTTGTATTCTTCTATAAAATTCCCTGTTGACATTTGTTAAATTTTATTATATATTACAAATGAAAAAATAAATTGAGGTGAGAGATGAAAACTCAAGGTGAAACTATAAAAAGAAGGTTTAAAAATTTAATGTTTGCTTGTTTGGCAACAGCAACAGTAAGCTTCGGTTCTGTTTTTGCATATATCTGCCACACTTCAATTCAACAAGATAGAGCAAAAAAAGCTATTAGAAGAGATATTGAAGATCAAGGATACAAAATAGAGGACATATCATATGATAAGAAAGTTGAAAAAAACATTTTGGGCAGCTATTTTGTTTTTGACTTTAAATCTAATAACGGAAATGAATATAAGGCTTATTATTCAAGAAGAAATTTTAAGCATGGAAAATATATAACAACTAATGATTATGCTGACTTCTTTGAAAAAAATTCTCCTTACATTGAGCTATCTAAAGAAAGCGAATCAAATAAAATTGATAATATTGAAGAAGCCCCAACAATTGAACAAAACTAAATCACTTCTTCTATTTTAATATCATTATATTTTGGAAGAACAAAAGAAACTAAACTTAGAATTAGAAGAATGGAACTCATGATAATATAATATAAATTCATTCTAAAAAGAAAACTTGAAAAAAGAAGAATTATTGAAGCAAAGAAATATCCTTTGCTTCTTTTTTTATTAAGAGAGTAAGCAACAATTTCTTTAAGTTTAAGTTTTGTTGTTTTTTTAAGTTGCAATAAATTTTCGGGATAAAAATTATATGCTTTTATAAGTTTATTATAGCAGTCAAATTTATCAAGAAGAATGACCTTAACACTTGAAATTTGCATAGATAAACTGTAAGCTTCTTTGCTTATTTCATTGCATAACACAACAATTTTTGAATAGTTTACTCTCTTCACATAGTTTAAAATTTCAACTAAATCCTGTGGTTGAAATTTTGAAAGGGAAAATGCTGGGAATAAAATTGTTTTATTATCCTTTAAATCGTCTTTTGGTGTGTCGACTAGAATATAATTTTTTCTTTTTAAGGAAATATGTTTCTGCTTTGCCAGGTTATAGAAAAAATCTAATGCCTGTTGTTTATCAAAAGCAAAGCTTACAGCAATATTTTCAGCATCAACAACATCTTTCTTTTTCATATATTCTTTTTCGCTTCTATGTTTTAGAACAAAATGGAGAAAAAATTCAATAATTATGGTTGAAAGCGCAGTGTAAAGAAATGCCAAGTTGTTTGGAATGAAATATCTAAACCA
>CAMEKL010000003.1 GCA_945921365.1 uncultured Bacillota bacterium | reverse complement strand
CACGATTTCTAATTCTATTGTTTTGGCCACGTGTTCTAAAGTTATTGTCGATCTCTTCTTTCCTCTTATCCCAGTCCATAGAATTTAATTCTTTTTCTGCAACAGCACGTTTTGCTTGTTTTTTTATTTCATCATCACTAGAATTATATCCCTTTTCTGCCAACGCTTTCTTTTCTGCTTGTTTTTGTTCATCGGTCAATTTTGAAACGCTGTTTTTTGCAGCATTTCTCTTCACATTTTCTTTTTCTTCTTCACTCATTGAGTCATATCTTTCTTTTTTGGCTGCATATGATGCCTTTTCCTTATCTGACTTGCTTAAGTTCTTCCATGCTTTGTCTACTTCTTCATTAGACATATTGTTTATTGCATCAATATCACTTGCCTTTGCTTTTCCGCCAGTATATAATGCATGTCTTAATTGGTCTTTTTTGCTGGCTCTAAGACTTTTAATTGCATCTGAATTGGTTATAGAACTTGCTTTACTATCAATTAAGTCATTATCAGATAATCCACTTGCTATTAAATCTTTTGCCTGATCGTCACTGACATTATCCGTCATATTATCAATGGTGTTATCATAAGATGCTGAACCTTTTGCATATCTTCCATCTTTATTTTTTGCATTGGTTCTTTGATATACATTTTTGACACCTTTAATTGCTTTAACGCCACCTTTTAACATAAATGCTGCTCCGCCAGCAACTGTTCCAGCAGCTTTTCCAACTTTCTTTGCCATTGAGCCAACATCTTGTGCTTTGTCTGCTCCACCTTTAAGAGTGTCATCTCCACCAATAATTTCAGATAGAAGAGTTGATAGATCTTTGATGACAGAGAGGCCTGCAATAGTGAATACGATGTTTATAAGGCCATCAATAAGTGGATTGCCAGTAACCTGAATTTTGTTGATTTCGCCCATAAAAATAAAGAATAAATTCATTCCAGCAATTGGACCATAAGTTCCAATTGCTTTTGCAACAAATTTTTCACGCCACTTTTTAAGTGCGCCACCATTGTCTAATGGCATAAGTGATGCGATTGGTGCAGAAATAAGGAAAAGAACGAGAAGTTCAAATAACCTTTTAACAAGCCCAAAAACAATGTATAACAGAAGTGAAATAACTGCAACGCAAGAGCCAATTGCGATCAGGTAATCAAAAGACCAAAGGTCATAATAATACCAAACAAGTGAAGTGTTGTTTTTGTCAAAATATTGCATGCCAGAATCAAAGATTGAATTATCTGCAATCGAGCCAATTATATCTCCATTAAATGGGAACATGTGGTCGTTTATAAACAATTGTCTGTTAAGTCTAACCTTTTGATGAAGCTCAAATGTGTTTGCAAAGGCAGAATCCATCATAGTGCAATTATATTCCTTAACGCTGTCGCTTGTTCCTTTTCGTTTGTTGAAAACGCCTGCCGCAACGTCATCATTATCCATCATTATGGTGTAAAATTTATCTCCTGTTGAGTTTCTTGCCCTGTTTGCCTTGTGAACACAAGATTTAAAAATTAACCCAGAAATAGGTGTTGTTTTCGTTGGTATTTTAACGCCTAAAATTGAGTAGTTATAATAAGTTCCTTGGTCATTTTTCTTAAAAAAGTTTTGTCTTGTGCCAGCAATTTCATTCCCATTTTCATCATATTCTGCTGTGTAATATGAATCTGCAGTTGAAACAGTTGTTGCAATGTCTATTGCATTAAGTAACATATTTCCAAGATACATTCCAAAGAAACAAACAACTGGAATAAAAACAAAAGATGCAATTGCTTTAAGTGCGTTTGCAATAATTTTACCCTTTGAAGCGCTCTTTGCGTCTGTTGCCATGTATTCACTTCTAAGAACTGCAACAAATGTTGTTATAAAAAGCATCAACACACCCAGAACAATTAGGGCAATAAATATATTTGTTAAAACTGGGGAGTTTCCACTGAAAATCAAGTTTATAAAATACAAAACTAAATCGCCAGTATATTCTCCAGAACCATCAACGCCTGCAATAGATTCAAGCCCAGCAAGTTTTCTAACAAGAAGCTGAGCAAGGTCAATAATACCAAACATTGGTGTTATAAGTTGATAAATAAGTTTTGGAATAACACTAAGAACTGCACCAAACCAGCCTTCAAACCAAGACTTTAATGCATCAGCCATTCCAGCAATTTGAGAAAAATTCATATTTATCTCCTTTATCGGAAAGTATTTTTTGACATTATAGCATAGATTTTTAAATTTGTATATATATTTTTTATATATATTTCAAATATATTCTTAAAATATTGCCTAACAGGCGGATAAAATAAAAAAATTTTAAAAATATGTAAAAATTAGTAGACAATTTTAAAAACTTATGCTTTAATGTGCTTAATTTTAGTTGCTAAGGAGTGTTTATGAAAGACGTTCAATATATTCGTTGCCCAAGATGTGAGTTGAATTTCATCAAAAAGTCAGATAAATTTTGTTCTGTTTGCAAAGCTGAAATGGCAGCAGAGCCAAGCGATTTAGATGAGCTAGATCTTGAAGTTTGCCCAATTTGCAAAACAAACTATATTAGACCAGACGAAATTATGTGCAAATCTTGCATGAAAGAAAGGTCAATTGAAGATGTTAACATTTCAAACGCGGAAGATGATGATTGGGATAACTATGTCAATCAAGATGAAGACATTGAAAACTCAGATGATGAAGAAACAGGCGATATGGCAAGCATAACAGATCTTGAAAGCGGGGATATTGACGATTTAGAGATAGATGACGAAGACCTCCCAGACATTGGAGAAGATATGGGCTTTGAAGATGATAAAGAAGATGAAGAGATTGACGAAGAAGAAAACGACGAATTTGACGACGATGATGACGACTTTGATGACGACGACTTTGATGACATTGATGACGAAGAGTAAAATCGACAAATATTAACTGGAAAAAAGCATTTTAAATGCTTTTTTTGTTTTGTGAAAATTTTCTTGTAAGATATAATATCTAGGTAGGAGAACAAATGGGAATACTAACAAAAATTTTTGGAAATGACAATACAAGAAGCATAAAAAAATTAAAGAAAATTGCAGATAAAGTTGTTGCACTTGAAGAAGAGTTTTCTAAGAAAACAGATGACGAACTTAGAGCGAAAACTGAAGAACTTAAAGAAAGAGTTAAAAATGGTGAGAGCCTTTTAAGCGTTCTCCCAGAGGCGTTTGCAAACGTTAGAGAAGGGGCATTTAGAGTTCTTAACATGAAACATTTCTATGTTCAGATTTTGGGCGGAATTGCACTTTTTCAAGGAAGAATTGCGGAGATGGGAACAGGGGAAGGAAAAACTCTTGTTTCAACTCTTCCAGCATATCTTAATGCGCTCACTGGCAAAGGTGTTCATGTTGTTACAGTTAACGAATATCTTGCACAGCGTGATGCAGAGTGGATGGGAAAGGTTCACAGATTTCTTGGGCTTACTGTTGGTGTGTCACTCAGAGGAATGGACTATGCCGATAAGAGAAAAGCATACAACTGTGATATAACATATTTAACAAACAATGAAGCAGGCTTTGACTATCTTAGAGATAACATGGTTGTTAGAAAGGAAGATAGAGTTGCTCGTGGTTATGAATTTGCAATTGTTGATGAGGTGGACTCAATTTTGATTGATGAAGCAAGAACACCTCTTATTATCAGCGGACGTGGAATGAAATCTTCTGACATTTATGTCTCTGCAAACAATTTTGCCAAAAGCTTGAACGAAGAAGATTATGAAATAGACCTCAAAACTAAAGCGATAAACTTAACAGAGAGTGGAATTGCAAAAGCAGAAAGATATTTTGCAGTTGAAAATATTTCAGATGTTGATAACATTGAACTCAATCATCATATAAACAACGCTATAAAAGCAAACTACATAATGATAAAAGATGAAAACTACATTGTTAAAGATGGTGAAATTCTAATTGTTGATGAGTTTACAGGAAGAATTATGAAGGGCAGAAGATATTCTGATGGCCTTCATCAAGCAATTGAAGCAAAAGAGGGAGTTGAAATTAAAGACGAGAACAAAACTCTTGCAACAATCACATTCCAAAACTTCTTTAGACTTTATAAAAAGCTTTCTGGAATGACAGGAACAGCCAAGACAGAAGAAGGTGAATTTAATCAAATTTACAACTTAGATGTTGTTCAGATTCCACCAAACAAACCAAACATTAGGCATGATGAGCCAGATATTATATATAAAACAATTCCGGCAAAGTTAAAAGCACTTGCTAACCACATAAAAGAAGTTCATGAAACTGGCAGACCTGTGCTCGTTGGATCAATCACGATTGACAAATCTGAAGAAATTTCAGATGCCCTTAAAAGACTTGGAGTTAAACACTTTGTTTTAAACGCTAAAAATCATGAACTTGAAAGCGAAATTGTTGCTCAAGCGGGCAGAAAAAATGCTGTTACAATTGCAACAAACATGGCTGGACGTGGAACGGATATTCTTCTTGGCGGAAATCCAGAATTTATGGCAATTAAGAAGATGAAAGAAGAAAACTTCACAGATGAACAAATTTCTTTTGCAACTTCTTATGTTTCAAGTGATAATCCTGAACTTAATGAAGCAAGAAAAAAATATCAAGAATATTATGCAGAATTTAAAAGCATAACAGATAAAGAGAAAGAAGAAGTTAAAGACCTTGGTGGTCTCCATATTGTTGGAACAGAAAGGCACGAATCAAGGCGTATTGACAATCAGCTTCGTGGACGTGCAGGAAGACAAGGAGATCCAGGTTCCAGTGTGTTCTACATTTCTCTTGAAGATGATCTTGCAAAGAGATTTGGTGGTGAAAGAATGCTTTCTGTTGCAAACTTTTTCAAAGTTGATGATGATATGCCAATGCAATTTAGAATTCTTTCAAAGCAGATTGAAAACGCACAAAAGCGTATTGAACTTAGACATTTCTCTGCCAGAAAATCTGTTTTGCAGTTTGATGATGTTTTAAACAAACAAAGACATATAATTTATGAAGAAAGAAACAAAGTTCTTGATGGAAACGATGTTCATGACCAAGTTGTTGAAATGTTCCCTGAAATTGTAACAGAAGCAGTTACAAGCGCAGTTAGCATTGAAAAATATTACAAAGAATGGAATTTAGAAGAACTTAACGCTTCACTTGAAAGGAAACAACTTTTCCCACATGGAACAAATTTAATAACAGAAGATTATGTTAAAGACCTTGAAGGTGAAGAGTTAATTGCGAAAATAATTAAAGATGTCGAAGCTCGCTATGCAAGTAAAATGGCAGAAGCAGAAGAACTTGGAATTAAATTTTCAGATTTTGAAAGATACGTTCTTCTTCGTGTTGTTGACAGTTTGTGGATGGATCATATTGACCAAATGACAATGCTGAGAAATGAAATTGGGCTTCAAGGATACGGTCAGCATGACCCAATTGTGGCTTACAAAAAAATTGGATTCGACATGTTTGATGAGATGATTTCAAAAATTAGAGAGCAAACTGCACTTTTCCTTCTTAACATAAACGTTGAAAAGAAACCAGAACCAAAACAGATTGCAAAACCAATTATTTTTGTTGAGCAAAAAACAGTTAAAGCAGACAGTAAAACTGGAAGAAATGCCCCTTGTCCTTGCGGAAGCGGAAAGAAATTTAAAAACTGTTGTGGGAAAAATGAAAATTAGCAAAGTTTTTGGCACGCTGCTTAATACAAATAATTACATAGTTGGAGATGATAAAAATGTAATTTTGTTTGATGTTAGTGCAGATACAGAAGAGATTATCAAAAAAGTTAATGGGAGAAAGGTTGTTGCAATTTTTTTAACGCACGGTCATTGGGACCACGTTTTAAACATTGATGAGATTCAAAAATTTTTTAATTGCAAAATTTATTTAAACAAAAATGCATTAAAAAAATTAAAAAACAAAGAAAAAACGTTTAAAATTGATAAAATAATAAATTCAAAGCTTAGCGATGATGTATTTTCTTTTGTTGACGATGGAGATATTTTAGATTTTGGATTTTTAAAAGTTAAATGCATTTACACTCATGGTCACACAGTTTGCTCTATGTGTTATTTAGTTGCCAATGAGCATTCAATTTTAATTTCTGGAGACACGCTTTTTTGTGGAGTTGTTGGCAGAACAGATTTGCCAACATCAAGTGAGCGACAGATGGTTGAAAGCTTAAAAAAACTGATGAAGTTTGATGAAAATCTAAAAGTATATCCTGGGCATGGAAATGAAACAACAATTAAAAACGAATTGCAGATGCTGGCAAGTTTAACTTGCTAGCATTTTTTTTCATAAAATATACTACGGGGATATTTTAGGAGAAAATATGTGTGGAATTGTTGGCTACGTTGGAAACGGAAAAGCTGCTTCAAATTTGTTTGATGGATTAAAATCTTTAGAATATAGAGGATATGACTCAGCGGGAATTGCGCTGGGAAACAAAAAAATAAAAATATATAAAACTGTTGGCGAAGTTAATAATTTGAAAAATAAAATTGAATTTAATAAAAAAAGTTCATATGGAATTGCACACACAAGATGGGCAACTCATGGCAAAGCGGATTTAATAAATTGTCATCCACACACAAGTGGAGAATTTGTTTTGGTGCATAATGGAATTATTGAAAATTATATTCAGCTTAAAAACGAATTTAATTTTAAAACCTATTCGAAAACAGACAGTGAAATAATTGCAAAAATAATTGAAAGTTTTTATAAAAATGAAGAAAAATTATTAAGAAATAGCAAAAAAATCAAAAAAAATGTAATTTTAAGCAAAAAAATGATAGAAAAGCTAATTTTAAATTCAATTTCAAAAGCTCAAAAACTTTTAAAAGGTTCATGGGCAGTTGCGCTTATTTTTCAAAAACTCCCAAATGTGATTTTTGTTTTTAAAAATCTAAGCCCAGTTTTAATTGGAAGTTTAAAAACAAAAAAAATTGTTGCAAGTGATGTTTTTGCAATTTCAAAACTTTGCAGAAAAAAACAAATAAGTTATTTTTCTCTCGTTGATAACGAAATTGCTATCGTTAGAAAAAAACAGATCGAGTTTTATGACAAAAATCTAAATCCAGTTTATAAAGAAAGCGATATCCTATTGAACAAACATGAAAAAAAATCTTGCAAGAATTTTAGTCATTTCATGCAAAAAGAAATTTTTGAAATCTCAAATGCAGTTTGTGAAACACTAAAAGAAGATGTTTCAACCTTTAAAAGTGCAATAGAAAAAGCAAGCTGTTTAACCTTTATTGGTTGTGGAACAGCATATCATGCATGTCTTGCTGGAAAAATCATTTTGCAAGAAGTTTTAAACAAAAAAATAAATGTTGAGCTTGCAAGTGAATATAGATATAGCAAACAAATATTTGAAAATGGCGAACTTGTTATTGCTATAACTCAAAGTGGAGAAACGGCAGACACAATTGCCGGGCTTAGACTTGCAAAGGAGAATAATTTAAAAACAGCTGTTATCACAAACACAGAAAAAAGCACAATTTTAAATTTTGCTGATTATATGCTGATAACGCAGGCGGGAAAAGAGAAAGCAGTTGCTGCAACAAAAACATTTTCCACTCAACTTGCTTCAATTATAAAGCTTTCTGGAGTCAAATTAAATGAGAAAAAAATTTATTTAAATCTTGAAAAAACCATTAAAACTTATTCAAACGAAGCTATTTTTAAAAATTTATTTTGCTTTAAAAAATTCTTTTTCATAGGTAAGGGAATTGATGGTGTGATAGCGCTTGAAAGTGCGCTAAAACTCAAAGAAATCACATATTCTCATGCAGAAGGTTATTATGCTGGGGAACTTAAACATGGAACTCTTTCGCTTCTAGATGAAAACTCTCTTGTTGTTGCAATTATAACAAAAAGATGCTTAATAGACAAAACTGTGAATTCTGTTTGTGAGTGTAAGGCAAGGGGTGCAAAAACGCTAATTATAAGCCAATTTGACCTTGAAAAAAACTGTGATTTCTTTTTTAAACTTGAAGAAATGCAAGAAAATTTAATGCCACTTTTTTCAATTATTCCCATACAATTCTTTGCGTATTTTTCCGCACTTGAAAAAAAATATAATCCAGATATGCCAAGAAATTTGGCAAAAAGCGTGACTGTTGAATAGTTATTAAATTTTTAAGAATAATAGTTTTATGGAAAACATGCTTTTTGAATTTGCAAAAACTATTATTGGAGAGAATTTAGACGTTGTTGAAAAGCAGGTTAAGTGCAAAGATGTCACTTTAACCCTGCTTTTTTATAAAAGCATGATAAAAGAAGACTATCTAATCTATGGAATTTTAAAGCCAATTTTAGATTATGAAAATGGTAAGGATAGCGAGAATCCAACACTTGATAATCTTAAAAATCAAATAATTTCAACAGGGATAATTGAAAAACTTGAAGATGAACAGAGTGTTAAAAAGGCAATAACTCAAAATAAAATTCTAATATTTTCAAATAATCAAACGGATGCTTGCCTTTCAGTTGACATTGTTGATTATCCGGCTCGCCTTCCACAAGAGCCACCGACTTCCGCAGTTTTGAAAGGGCCAAGAGAGGGTTTTGTTGAAGATATTAGAACAAACATAACGCTTATTAGAAGACGCCTTGCAACAGATAAACTTGTTCTTAAAGAACTTTCTGTTGGCAAATACACTCAAACAAAGGTTGTTATTTCATACATAGAGGGAATTGCAAGCAAAGCTGTTGTTTGCAGCATTAAAAGTAGGCTTGAAAAAATAAACATCGATGGAGTTATTGACGCTTATTATTTGATAAATTTTTTAGAGGATAAAAGATTTTCAGTTTTCAAACAAGTTGGTTCCACAGAAAAACCAGATATTGTTGTTGGTAAAATGCTTGAAGGCAGAGTTGCGATAATTGTTGACAATTCTCCAATTGTTCTAACATTGCCATTTTTATATATGGAAGATATTCAGTCTAGCAATGACTATTACACAAATAATTTTTATGCAACATTTATTCGCTTTATAAGACTTTTTGGAATTTTTATGTCGATTATAGTTCCAGGCTTTTATCTTGCACTAAGATTTTATCATTACAATCTTGTTCCGTTTAAATTTCTTGTAACAATCGATAACGCAACGCAAACAATTCCACTTACTCCTTTTTTGGAAATTGTTTTTCTTCTTATTTTATTTCAACTTCTGTATGAAGTTAGTTTGAGGCTTCCGCAATATTTAGGTCTTGCAACAAGCATTGTTGGAGCGTTAATTTTGGGCGACACAGGCGTTAAAGCTGGTCTTATATCTCCACCTGGCGTTCTTGTTATTGCACTGTCAATTATTTCAATCTACACAGTGCCCGACCAAGAGGGGCAACTCAATCTTTTAAGAGCAGTTTTTATTTTGCTTGGTGGCGGTTTTGGACTTTTTGGAATTGTTTCAGGTGTTGTTTTTACTGTTGGTTATCTTAACAGTTTAAATAACTACGGAGCTCCATATCTTGCTCCACTTTCGCCACTTGTTAGGTCAGATTTAAAAGACGCTTTTTATAAATCTAACATAACGAAAATGGTGGATAGACCACGCTCATTTAAAAATAAAAATAAAGTGAGGCTTAAAAAATGAAAAAGGAAATTTCATCAAGACAACTTGGCATTTTGATTTTTATCTCTATGCTTGGATTTAAGCTTACATTTTTGCCAGCGTCACTTTATAAATACGCAAGAACAGATGGAATTATATCGTTTTTTCTTGCACTTATTATTGACTTAATTTGCTTTGTTTTGGTTTTCATAACTTTTTTACGAAATGAAGATGTTTCTTTTTCTGCTTTTTTAGAGAAAAGAATTGGAATGTTCTTTGCAAAAATTGTCTATTTTTTATTTTTTATTTTCTTTATTTTCAAATTGTTTTTCTTGATTTCTGCTGGAATTTATTTTGTTAAAGAAGCAATTTATGAAGAAGGAACCCTTTCTCTCTTTCTTTTTTTATTTTTATTAACAATAAACAGCTTGTTTCTGTTTAAAATCAATGCTTTTTCAAGAACTGTTGAGTTTTTCTTTCCAATGATTTTTTTTGTGTTAGTTTTTATTATAGTTCTTGGATTTTTAACAAGCAATTTCCATTCTTTAACTCCACTTTTTGTTAGAAATTCAAGTGAAATTTTTAATGGAACATTTAGAAATTTTATTTCATTTGGCGATTTTATTTTTATTTTGCCCTTTATGGGAAAAGTTAATTTTGAAAAAATAAAAACGAATGTAATAAAGTTTGTTTGCTATGCTCTTATAATTTTATCCTCTTTCTATATTGCATATTTCTCATTTTTTAAATACACAGCATATATGCATTTTCACGCAATAACAGATATAATTGAATTTGTTCCGCTTGCTGCAATCATTGAAAATTTAGATTGGCTTCCAACAACACTTATGCTTACAATTTTTCTTTTTCAAGGCCCAATTTATCTTTTTGTTGTAGTTAATTCGCTTTATAACATAACAAAAACAAGAAAATTTTCTTATGATAAACGCTTTATTTTAATTCCGTTCAATATAATTTTTATTCTTTTGGAACTCCTGCTTTTCTACGGAGCAATTTCAATGCTCGTGCTTTCACAACAAGTTGCAAGTTTTGTGTGCTTTGCAATTAGTGTTTTTGTTTCAATTCTTTGTTTTGCTATTTCTTTTATTAAAAAGAAAACAGAAAGGAAAAAACACTACATTGTGAAATTATACAACGAAGATTTAAAGTGGATAAGCGAGATGAAAAATTTTAATAAAAAACTCGCAATAAAAAAAAGTTTTAAAGTTGGAGGCGCAAAATGAAAAAATTTTTTGAATTTTCATTTAAACGTCCAATTCTTGTTTTGATTTTCATAATATCTGCTTTTTCAATTTTTTCTTGTGCAATAAAACCTTCGCAAAGCACTAATCACGCAATCTTAAGGGCGGTTGGAGTTGATAAAATTGGAGATGAATATGAAGTGTCTATTCTCTCTTTTACTTCTAGTTCAACTCAGAATTTCAGTGAGAACTACACACTAACAAGTGCGAAAGGAGAAAGTATAACGCAAGCTCTTCAACTTGCTGGAGATTACCTTGGAAAGCAAATCGCTCTTGCACATCTAAGCACGATTGTTGTAAATTTGCAGGCGAGTGAAAACTTAACAGAAACTCTTGATTACTTTGCAAGGGAGTATGTTGTTAACAACTCAACAAACATAATTTGCACAAACACAACTGCAAAGGAGTTTTTGGAGAAAACACTTCCTCTTGAAAGTGAAGATTCCAGCAATGAGTCTAACATTGTTACACACAATGCTAAGTTTGTAACAGGATTTGATAGCAATATTGAAAGCGTATATGAAAGTGCAAATAAGCCAAGCAGAACAACATTTGTCAGTTATTTAAAACTTGCAGATGAAGGAGTTGACTTATCTGGCGAAAACAATAGCGCCTCATCAGATAGCTCAGGAGGCTCTGGAAACTCTGAGAGTGGACAAAAAAAAGAAGATAAAAAACTTGAAAATGATGGAAGTGTTGTTGTTCTCGTTAAAGGGAAAAATGCTGGAATTTTAGAAAGTGAAGATGTTAGAAATTTGTCCTGGGGAACTCCAAACACAAAAAAAAGTAATATAAATTTGCAAAACTATAGTGATGAAAATTTACAAGATGCAACTGTTGTGCTTGTTTGCCAAGGACGCAGGGTGAAAAAGGAAGCATATTTTGATGGAGATATTCCTTGCGTGAAATTCAGTTTAAGTATGCAGTTAGACGTTATGGAAATTCTTCAAAAAAATGCATTGATTAAAACATACATTCCAAAAACAACTCACTTTAATGACAAAATGAGACGAGATGCTAAGGAAAAAATAAAAAGTGATTTTTACACTTCTTTTGAAAAGATAAAACAACTAAATGCTGATCCGTTTAACTTTTATGAAATGCTTGAAAAGAAAGATAAAAATAAATTTAAAAACTATATCTACTCATTAGAAAATCAAGAAGACTACATGAAAGGAATAAAAGTTGTTATGGAAATAAATTTAAGAAAAAATTAAAAAAGAGAATAAAAATAATAAAAATTATAAAAATAACAAAAAAAGGAGTAAAAAATGGCAAAAAAGAGAGTTGTAAAAATCGTTTCAATAATTTTAATTGCATTTATTTTTGTTTTTGCATCTGCAAATTACATTTCTTATAGAATTGTTGAGAACAGCAAAATTTCAAGTGTTCAAACTCAAGCAGACACAAAAGCAATCCAACAGAGACTTCAAAATTTGGGATACTATAAAGGGAACATAGATGGAATTTATGGACCACAAACAACCGCAGCTGTTAAAAAATTTCAAGCTGATTATGGCCTTGCACAAACTGGAGTTGTTAATTCCACAACGGCAGATTATCTTGGAGTTAATCTTGGAGGAAATTCGAGCAACGACCTTTATTTAATTGCTAAGTGCATTTACGCCGAAGCTAGAGGAGAGCCTTATGCAGGGAAAGTTGCTGTTGGCGCCGTTATTTTAAATAGGGTTAAAAGCCCAGATTTTCCAAACACAATTTATGGTGTTGTTTACCAGCCTTGGGCTTTCACTGCTGTTTATGATGGACAGATAAACTTAGAACCAAACAGCGAGTGCTATCAAGCGGCGCAAGATGCGCTTAATGGCTGGGACCCAACTTATGGCTGTGTGTTTTACTATAACCCTGCAACTGCAACAAGTCAGTGGATATTCTCAAGAAAAGTTGTAACACAAATTGGAAAGCATGTGTTTGCCATTTAAAAGGAGAGATAAATGGAAGAGAAAAAATCAAAAGTTTTAATATCAAAAAAGAGTTTTGTAACACTAATTGTTTTTTTAGTTGTGCTAGCAATTTTCGCTGTTACATTCAGCACACTCTACGCGGTTAATATGCAAAGATTAAATACAACAAACGTGAACTTAGAGAAAGTTTATCAAAGAACTTTTTATGATTTAGTTGATAGTGTCAACAACACGGAAAACAAGCTTTCAAAACTTGTTGCAAGCACAAATTCCAGCTATGCCAACACTCTTTTACAAGATATAAACGACAATGTTACGAATGCTGAAGTTCAACTTTCTTATCTCCCAATATCAATGAATGGAATCAGTGAAACCACAAAATTTATCAATCAACTTGGCGGATACACAAGAACACTATCAAACAAAACAAAAGATGGAACAAAATTAACAACAGAAGAAAAATCAAAGTTAAAGGAATTGTATAACTCTATATATGGAATAAAAATCAATCTTTCAAAAATATCAAAAAACATAAATGAAGGTTATGTTATTTCAGCAAATATAGATGCAGGAAAAGAAGACTACAATAACTTTACAAAAGATTTTAAAAAGATCAAAAATCAATATCAAGACTATCCAACAATGATTTATGATGGACCTTTTTCAGATTCAACATTGAATAAAGAAATTAAAGGCTTAAATTTTGAAGTGGTATCAAAAGAGCAGGCGCAAAGTAATCTTGAAGAGCTTTATCCTTCTTGTGAAATTGAATATAAAGCGACATCAAACGGAAAGTTTGAAACATATGATTTTGAGGTTGATTGCGAAGGCGTCCTGTTGTATGCTCAACTAACAAAAAAAGGCGGAAAATTGTTGACGCTCTCAGCAATTAGAGATGGTGATGATGAAGTTCTCTCAAAAGAAGATGCGATAGTAAAAGCAAAAGAATTTTTAGAGAAGCAAGACATACAAAATATGCAGTGTGTTTGGA
Source organism: uncultured Bacillota bacterium (assembly GCA_945921365.1). Taxonomy (GTDB): domain Bacteria; phylum Bacillota; class Clostridia; order Christensenellales; family UBA1242; genus UMGS687. The sequence goes on along the minus strand of CAMEKL010000003.1, from coordinate 751 downwards.
GTGACAAAATTCAAGCGGACGCTTATCTAAACTTTGCGCCAGAAATTGATGGAGTTATCGTATATCCAGATTTAATAAAAGTTAAAGTTGATTTAAAAACAGGTAAAATAATTGGTTATGAGGCATCAACTTATTACACAAATCACACTGAGAGAAATATACAAACTGCAACAATTTCCAAGAGCAGTGCAGAAAGTAAAATTGAAAGTGAATATCAAATAAAAAACACAAGGCTTTGCCTTTCTCCAATTGAGTATGAAGGAGAAAAATTGACCTATGAAATCGAATGCACAAAAAAAGGCGACACATACTACTTTTTTGTAAATGCACAAACTGGCGAAATGGAGAACATTTTAAAAGTAATTAAAACAGCAGACGGAAGCAAACTTATGTGATTTATCCAAAAAAATTTTTAACAATTTCAACAAGTTTTGAAGTGTATTTAACTTCTTTTGGATTGTTTGTTTGAAGGAAACAAAGTGGGGGATAGACAACGCACCACCAGTTGTTTCCTTTTCCGCTTCCAAGTTCTAAAATTAGTGCATCATAAAAACCTGCTTCAAAAGTTATTCCGTCATAATCTCTTGTTGGAAATTCCTCGCAAGCGAGCTTTGCTTTGGAAGTGTAGGAAAATCCATTTTCTGAAAGAACTTTGTTTGCAACACTTTCTATTAAAGGAAAATTTTCCCTTGTTTTTGCTTCTGCCTCTTCCTTGCTTGTGCAAGAACTTAAATATGGAAGCATTGCACTA
>CAMEKL010000002.1 GCA_945921365.1 uncultured Bacillota bacterium | reverse complement strand
TTCATTAACTGCTGATATATTTCTATTTTCTATTTTAAGAAGCGAGAAAGTTGAATTATCTTTAACAACAATGTTTTGATATTCCATAACAATTCCATTTTCAAAATCAAATTCGCCTTCCATCTTTTGAGTGAAAGAATACCAAGAAAGTGTGAAACCAAGTGTTAAAACAATCACAAGGGCAACAAAGAAGAATATCAATAAGAGAAGAAGCCACAAAAGCCTATAACGCTTTTTCTTTTTCTTTTCTTCTTCTTTATCACGATAGTTGAATTTAATCATCTGATCGCTTGCTGTTTCAAGTTTCTTTTTCATTTTTCCCCCGTTTATATTTCCATTATATCAATTTTTGAAATTTAGTCAAACTAATTATTGATAAAAAGCACGCCAAGTGTATTTCTTCCGCAGTGGCTTGCAATTGTTGAGCCGGCAAAGTTAAAAATAATTTCTTTAAATCCTTTTTCTTTTAAAACAACCTCAATTTTTTTATTAACTTCTTCGTTTTCAGTTGTGAAAGTAACAAAAACTCTTGTTTTGTCAATATTTGTGTATTCTTCAAAGATGTCCTTAACATATGTTGCAACAACATTTTCAAATTTTCCCATATATTTCTTGTCTACGCCCATTTTGCCATCAGAAAGTTTAATTTTTGGTTTTATTCTAAGAATGTTTGCGCCAAACATTGCAACAGCAGAACATCTTCCGCCTTTATATAGATAATTTAGTTTATCAATAACAAACGATGCTTGAACATTTTTTGTTAAATTATCAGTTAGTTTGGAGATAGTTTCAAAGTCTAACCCTTCATCAATTAGGTCTGCAGTTTTAAGTGCAAGAAGTCCACAGCCCGAAGAAAGAGATCGGCTGTCTATAACTTTAACGTTATCAAATTCTTGTGAAGCCACAATGGCATTTTGACATGATGAGGATATTTCGCTTGAAAGCGCAATGTGAATAATAGCTTCGGCATCATGTTTTTTTATTGCATTTTCAAAAAATTCTTTATAGTGTTCACTGCTTCTTGCTCCTGTTTTAGGAAGCGCACCAGTTTTGTCAACAAAAGAAAAAATATCTTCGTTCACAATGTTAACTCCATCTTCAAACGTGTCATCTTCTAAATTTACAAGGAGTGGCATAACCTCAATGTTTCTTTTTTTTGCAATTTCCTTTGGGATATCCGAAGTGCTATCTGTTGTAACTATAATTTTCATTCTTCTACCTCTTTTTTAAATTTAAAAAATTTTATTTGTTTTGTCAAACATTCTAGCTAAAAAATTTGTTTATATAATATTTAAATATATAACTTATATGATTAACATTTCCATAAACAATAATATCAACTTTTCCAACAACTTTATTTTTTGAAATTGGGCCATAATCGGAGCAGTCTTTAGAATCATTTCTATTGTCTCCCAAATAAAAAACATAGCCATCATTGATTTTTAAAAATTTAATTCCATCAACAACCAAAAATTCTCCGCCACTTAAATTTTTATGTGAAAGCTTTTCAAAGTTTAAATATGTTTTTTCCATTGAGGAAGAAGCCAAGTATGGCTCACTGAGAATTGTGTATGATGTTTCTCCATTTTTAATTATGTAAACATAATAAGAGTTATTTTTTTTAACAATTGCAATTTTATCTCCTTCCATTGCGATAACTCTTTTTATAACAGACTTATTGTCTGTTTCTTCTGGATTATTTATAACAATAATATCTCCATGAGAGTATGATGAAAATTTGTTAATGTAAACATAATCTTTTTTAGAATGATCTTCATAATTGTTTAGCGTTGGAAGCATTGAAGTTCCAAGAACAGGAGTTCCAATATGTGTGAAATTAAAAATTGTTACAATAATGCACATAACTAAAAAAATTGCAAGAAGTGTTTTAAAGATAGAAACAAGCCAAATGGGCATTTCCTTCTTATAGATATTCACACGTCTTATATAGTTGTTGTTCACAAATTTTTCCTTCGAGTTATTCTAGCATAATTTTAAACATTTTGTAAACTCATATTAGAAATTTTTAATTGTGTTCGACAAAATTCTTTCTTTTATCTCTAAAAAAATCACTTAAAATTTGCGAGCACTCCTCTTCTAATATTCCCCCTTCGATGTTTGCTTTATGATTTAATTTGCTTGAATTTAAAAGTTCTGGATATTCAGTTATACTGCTGTTAGATTTATCATAAGCGCCGAAATAAACATTTTCTATTCTTGCGTTTAAAATTGCACCAAAGCACATAAGACAAGGTTCTAATGTCACGAAAATAGAACAACCAGAAAGTCTCCAACTTTTAAGTTTCTTACATGCTTTTGAAATTGCAAGAACTTCTGCATGGTTTATTGCATTTTGTTTTTTTTCTCTGTTGTTAAAAGCTTTTGAGATGATTTTTCCATTTCTAACAACAACAGCAGCAATAGGAACTTCATTTTTTTTCTTTGCTTTTTTTGCTTCTTCAAGAGCTATGCTCATAAAATGTTTTTTTTCTAATTCATTCATGACTTTATTATATCAAAAAAGTTTTAAGAAAAAAATAAAATATTCATAAAATTATTTGACAATATATTTTTTTTTGACTAATATGAAGATGTCAAAAAGGAGAGAATTATGAAAGATTTATTATTAACATTTGAAGATTTTATAACTGGAATTGGAATTTGGATTCTTGTTGGTTGCCTTGCTTTCTGTCTTGTTGTTTCTGTTATTTTCCTTGTTTTAAATCTTCAAAAAGAGAAGAAAGAGAAAGAAAATGAAAACAGACAATTTGCAGAATCAATTGCAATGGTTCAAAAACAAGAAGCTGAAAACAAAGTTGTAGAAGAAACAACAGAAAAGAAAGAACCTGCAAAAAAGAAAGCTGTTAAAAAAACAGTTGCAAAGCAAGTTGAAAAGGTTGAAGAAAAACCAGCAGAAGAAAAACCAGCAGAAGAAAAACCAGCAGAAAAGAAAGCATCACAAAATAAACCAGCAGCAAAGAAAACATCAACAAAAAAAGTTGAAGAAAAATCTCAAACTGTTGAAGCTCCAGTAAACTATGAAGTTCTTTATGATGCCAATGCCAAAGAATGGGTTGTTAAAAAAGAAAATTCAACAAGAGCAACAAAGAGAACACAAACAAAACAACAAGCAATAGACTATGCAAAACCTTTGGCTGATAAAAACGGAACAAAACTTATCATTCACAATAAAAACTAAAAAAATTAAAACACACCTAATTGGTGTGTTTTTTAATTTCTTTTCGTTTCATTTCATTTATAAAATCTGCAAGTCTTCTTTGTTTATTTTTCACCTTATTAAGCAGGTTTGCAATTTCGCTCTTTAAAATTGCATTTTCATTTTTTAAATTTAAATTTTCATTTGACAGTTTTTTATTTTCTCTTTCAAATTCCAAAATTTTTTCTTCTGCATTTGAAAGTTTGACTAATGTTTTTCTTAGCGAACTGTTTGACATTTCTAAATCTTTAACAAGAGTTTTTTGCAAATTTTCTTCTGCAGTTTTTTTAACAAGTTTAATAAGGCCTAAAAACAAACTGTTTATATCTCTATCGTTAATTTGATTTTCTGGCTTTTTAAACTGTATCACATTTTCATGAACACCAACATTTTCTGTTTTAATTTGCAAGCCTTCTTTCTTTAATTCATTAAGTGATTTTTCAATTAAGTTTGGATTTGTTTTAACAACATTTCTAAATTTATTTTGAAAGCGAATCATAAGTTCTAAATTTCCACAAGCCAAATTGTAGCAAGATTTTCTCACAGAGTTTCCTAAACACTTTTCCCTTAAAATATCCTTAACAAGTTTAAAGGTTTCTTCACTTGAAAAATTTTCAAAATTTGCGATTGTGTGATTTTTTAAATTTATTCCAAGTTTTTTGCATCTCTTTGTGTCTGATTGCAGTCTATTTAGTTCGTGATAGTAATAATTTCTTATGCTGTTCTTTTTTCTTCCAGAAATTTTTGCAAATTCGCTGAAACACTCAATCAAACTTTTGCTTTTTTCTTTTCCACTTTCAACAACAGAAAAAAGTTTTTTAATTTCTTCATCTTTCCACTGAAAATCCTTTTTCACATTTTCCTCCGAAATGATTATTGTCTTTTTTTTTAAGTTTAATCATTTATTAAATAACTTTTGGAATTTTAGAAAGATGTTTTGAATAAAATTTATTATGGAAAATTGTGCTTTTCATCTTCTTTGCAGTTTTGATGCAAAGATATCTTTTCTTCAAAATGGAAAAGAAATTTTTTCTGTTTTAACACTAAATTCGCTTTCTGATCAAATCGACTTATCTGTTTCTAGTCCTCAAAATTTTACTGCATGTGTTTATCCAGTTGGAAAAAACGGGAAAAATTTTTTATCATATAGCGTTGAATTTTCTTTTAATAAAGAAACTTTTGTTTCTTCTTCAAAGCAAGCTTTAGTTTACAAGCTTCCACAAGAAAATTTTATTTTTCAGTTTAAACCTGCAAAATTAACAACTGATGAACTTTTTGCATGTGATAAAGTTGAAGTTGAAGGGAACAAGATTAAAGTGCTTAAAATTTTAAACAACATTTCAAAAAGAGGTATTGTTAAGGAATTTGAAATAGTTGGAGATAAACCAGAAAAATGTGATGAATATTTAATCAATATGGGAGATGGTAAATTTGCCACCGAAGAAGCAAAAATTTTAGATTTTTTTGAGAATGTTTGCGCGGGAGATTATAACAGCGCTGTTAAAAATCTTTCATATAGTTTAAGTGAAAAACTTAATAAACAAACAATTAAAAACTTTGTTGGGGAATTTAACACTTGTTTTTTGGTTAATTTTTATGAAAAACCATGTGTGGTTTGCCTTAATGAAAAAAATTCTTTTGCAATAGTTTTTTCTGCAAGTTTTGAAAATGGAATGATTTATAATATTTTTGAAATTTAATTTTCTTTGACAATGCTAACTTTTAATGATAGAATAAACTTGTATGTTAAGAGATCCAAGTTTAAAAAAATGTGAAAGATGTGGAGAAAAAGTTTTAGTCCATCAAAAAAAATGCCCATTTTGTGGGCTTGTTTTTGAGAGATTAAAATACGTTTCAAACAAATCTGCGAGAAAAGAGGTTATCAAACTTCATAGAAAAAATTATATTATGGTTAAAGAGTGGCCAGCTGATGCCAGCAAAAAAACTGCTCTTTTTCTTTGTGGGTTTCTTGGCTTTGTTGGAGCACATAATTTTTATCTTGGAAGATATTATAAAGCAATGATTGTGCTGTTTGGATTCTTATCTGCCCTTGCACTTGTTTTTATTGATTATGCTTCGGTTTTGCACACTGTGCTGTATTATGTCAGTGCAATACCGTCACTTTGTGTGCTTCTTTTTTGGGTGCTAGATTTTGTTAAAATATTTTTAGAGCGATATAAAATTCCTGTAAGCATAGATAAAAATTTATATAACTTAAAAAAAGAAGTAATTGAAAAATAGTTTGAGGGAAAAATGGAAACGGTTGTTGTTGGAATGAGTGGCGGAGTTGATTCTGCTGTTAGTGCATATTTGCTAAAAAAAGAGGGCTACAATGTTGTTGCTCTTTTTATGGTTAATTGGGAAGAAAATGGCGATGACGGTGTTTGCACAAGCGAACAAGACTTTGAAGATGTTAAGCGTGTTTGCGCAAAACTTCAAATTCCATATTATTCAGTTAATTTCGCAAAAGAATATTATGAGAGAGTTTTTGAGTATTTTTTAAAGGAATATAAAGAGGGTAGAACTCCAAATCCAGATGTCCTTTGCAATCGTGAAATTAAATTTGGACCTTTCTTAGATTTTGCAAGAAAAATTGGTGCAAACAAAATTGCAACTGGCCACTATGCCAAAGTTGAAGAAGTTAATGGAAAATTTTATCTTAAAAAAGCAAAAGACAAAAACAAAGATCAATCATATTTTTTAAATCAACTCAGCCAAAAACAACTTTCAAGTGTTATTTTCCCTCTTGCAGACATTGAGAAAACAGAAGTTAGAAAAATTGCAGAAAAACTTGAACTTTCCAATGCAAGAAAAAAAGATTCCACTGGAATTTGTTTTATTGGCGAAAGAAACTTCAGAGCATTTTTAAAGAACTTTCTTCCAGCAAAACCTGGAAAAATTAGAAGCGTTTCTGGAGAAGTTGTTGGCGAGCATATTGGGCTTATGTATTACACTCTTGGACAAAGGCGTGGGCTTAATATTGGTGGAAAAAAAGGGGGTTCTGGCGAACGTTGGTTTGTGCTTGAAAAAGATTTAACAAACAATGAGCTTATTGTTTCTCAAGGTGAAGACGAAAAACTTTTTTCAAGCGGACTTTTTGCAAAGGAGTTCAATTGGATTCCAAGTTTCCCAGAAAAGAAAAGCTTTAATTGCTATGCAAAATTTAGATATCGTCAACCAGACCAAGCGGTTATGGTTGAAGTTTTAGATAAAAATAACATAAAAGTTGTTTTCAACGAAAAACAAAGGGCAATCACCCCAGGGCAGTATGTTGTTTTGTATGATGAAGATGAAAATTGTCTTGGTGGCGGAATTATTGAAAAATTTTTCTATTAAAAAAAGGGATTTTAACTTTTGTGTCGAAATATTAAGATAACAAAAGTTTTTTTAAATAAAGGAAAAAGGTTGCAGAAATATTATTATCCACCTGAGTGGTTTATTGAGTTAAAGCAGAAAAATGACATTGTTAGCACGGTTTCCAGATATTTAACACTAACGAGAAAGGGTAGGACGCTTTGGGCTTGTTGCCCATTCCATCATGAAAAAACTCCATCGTTTGCTGTTAATGAAGAAAATCAATTTTATCATTGTTTTGGTTGTGGAGAAAGCGGAGATGCCATCACATTTGTGTCTAAAATGGAAAACTGTTCAAAAGGCAAAGCAATTGAAATTTTGGCAGAAAAGTGTGGAATGAAATTGCCAGAGAAATCTGGAGATTTTGAACTTATTGAAAAGAGAAAAAAAGAAAAAGAGCAGATGATATCTGCACTTAACGAGGCAAAAGAGTTCTATAAACAATCACTATATAATAGAAATGCAAAGATTGCCCAAGATTATTTAAAGAAAAGGCAATTTAAAAAGAGTGATTTAGAAAATTTTGAAATTGGCTTTGCAAACAGAAATTCTGTTGTTAAACATTTGCTTGATAAACATTTTTCAGAAGAAATTTTAATTAAAGCTGGAATTTGCGGAAAATATGGAAACAGGCTTTTTGATTTGATTTCAGACAGGCTTGTTTTTCCAATTATAAACTCTTTTGGAGATTGTGTTGGATTCAGCGGAAGAACACTTAAATTAGATGATAAAACAAAATATAGAAACACTCCACAGACGCCGGTGTTTGATAAAGGTTCGTGCATTTATGGAATTCATCTTTTTAAAGAAATAAAAAAAGAGAAGAACATAACAAAAATAATTATTGTTGAAGGGCAAATTGATGTTATTAAGATGACATCTGCGGGCTTAACTCCAACTGTTGCATGCATGGGAACAGCGCTAACTGATAAGCACGCAAAGGAACTTAAAAGATATTGTGACGAAATTGTGCTTTGCTTTGATGGAGACTCTGCTGGGCAAAAAGCAACAGAAAGAGCAATTCCAATCTTGCTTGACGCAGGGCTTAACGTTAAAGTTGTTAAACTTCCAAATGGGAATGATCCAGATGAATGCATAAAACTTCTTGGGGCAGAAAAAATGCAAATTTTGGTTGATAATGCAATGCCGTATGTAGAATATTTGCTTGAAACTAAAAAAGAAAAATATAATTTGAAAAATAATGACGATAAGGGCAAATACATAAAAGAAGCACTTACTGTTGTTTCAAAACTTAAAACTGCATCAGAACAAGAGATTTACATAAAGCATTTATCAAATTTAACAGATGTTGCTGTTTCAACTTTAAAGCGTGATTTACACATTGCAGATGAAAACACTGTTTCTCTGCAAGATGTTGATGTTTTAAGTTTGAAAGAATATGGCAATATTAAAGCAGTGAAATACATTTTACTTGCACTTAAAGAACAAAAGTCATATGCAACAGAAAGTTTTTTAATTGAAAAATATATTTTGCATCCAACATACAATTCAATTTACAGAAAACTCATGAATAAAGAAGAAAATTTTGACGAAGAAGAAATTGAAGTTTTGAATTCGTTAAAAGAGCTTGATAAGTCAATTCTTGATGAAAATTTCTACAGAGAATGTCAATTTAAAATCTATGAGAATGTGTTAAAGGACAAACAGCAAGTTCTAAGTGAAAAATATAAAGCTTGTGAAAACATTGAGGAAAGGAAAAACATTTCGAACGAAATTCTTGAAATTATAAAAAAGCTAAAAAACAAACAAATTGATTAACAAAAGATTTTGGAGGATAAATGAACGATAATTTTAAAACAGAACTAACAAGGTTCTTAGATATTGGAAGAAAAAAGGGAATGATAAATGAAGAAGATGTGTATTTCAGGCTTATGAAATATGATGCTTCAAAGCAAGAAATTGTTGAGTTTATCGAAGCAATTGAAAAGAAAGGAATAAAAATCATCAAATCTGCCGAAGAAGATTTGGCAAAAGATAATTTAGAAGAAATTATCACACAAGTTAGTGTTGATGACCCTGTTAAAACATATTTAAAGGACATTGGAAAAGTTCCACTACTTTCAAGTGAGGAAGAAATTGAACTTGCAAAAAAAATGATTGAAGGCGATGAGAGAGCAAAAGAAAAACTTTCAGAAAGTAACTTAAGGCTTGTTGTTAGCATTGCAAAGAGATATGTTTCAAGGTCGAATATGCAATTTCTAGATTTAATTCAAGAGGGAAATATTGGCCTTTTAAAAGCTGTTGAAAAATTTGACCACACAAAGGGCTTTAGATTCTCAACCTATGCAACTTGGTGGATAAGGCAATCAATCACAAGAGCAATCGCAGATCAAGCAAGAACAATCAGAGTTCCAGTTCACATGGTTGAAACAATCAATCGCCTAACAAGAACAACAAGAATGTTAATTCAAAAACTTGGCAGGGATCCAACGGCAAGTGAAATTGCTTCGGCAATGGGGATAACAGAAGCGAGAGTTGCAGAAATTCAAAAAATTGCACTTGACCCAATTTCCCTTGAAACAACTATTGGAGATGAAGAAGACAGCAAAATTTCAGATTTTATCGAAGACGATAGTGCTCAATCTCCACTCGAAGCAGCCAGCCAAACGCTTCTGCGTGAACAACTTCTTTCAATTATTGAAACGTTAACTCCAAGAGAGCAAAAAGTTATTAGAATGCGTTATGGGCTTGACAATTCTCACCCAAGAACTCTTGAAGAGGTTGGAAAAGAGTTCAATGTAACAAGAGAAAGAATTAGACAAATTGAAGCAAAAGCGCTTAGAAAACTTCGTCACCCAAACAGAAGTAAAAAATTGATTGATTTTAGATCATAAAAATGTTATATAACTTATTATATAAAAATTTAGAGGTGGAAAATGGATATTAAAAAGATTTTGGAATATCAAAAAAAAGATGCAGAACTAAACAAACTTGAAAAAGAACTTGTTAAAAGTGAGTGCAAAAAAATTTATCAGGATATGATTTCAGTTGTCAAACAAGCACAAGACAAATCTGCATCACTTGAAGCTCAAGCAGGATATATTAAAGCAGAAATTGATAGATTGAATAAATCCTATAAAGAAAACTCAAATAATGTTTCCAAAGTTTCTTCAAAAGATTTTTCTTCTATGAAAGAAGAAGAAATTGAAAACTTAATTTCAATGATGGAAGCGCTTCAAAATAATTTATCTATTCTAGAGAAAAAAATGCTTGCAGAAGCTGAAAAGCTTAACATAACTTTAACGGAGTTTGAAAAAACAAAAAAGCTTTATGGAAATGCAAAAGCAAAATACATAGACAACAAAAAACAATATGAAGAACTTGTTAAAGCTAAAGGTCCAGAAATGGAAAAAATTAAACAAGAACTAAGAGAGATGGAAAAAGATATAGACCAAAAAGTTCTTGCAAGGTATAAACAACACAGGCAAGATAATCTTTTTCCAATATTCACACCTCTTTCGAACAAATCTTGCAGTTTTTGTATGCTTGAGCTTTCCGCTGTTGAAGTTGATAAAATAAAATCTCAAGGTTATTTGGAATGCGACAATTGCCATAGAATAATATATAATAGTGAAAACAATAAGTAATCTTATTGTTTTTTCTATATTGACAAATTTTAAAGGATTATTTATAATATAAGTATGGAAAATAGAATAGCAATTTTATATGATTTTGACGACACATTATCAACAAAATGTATGCAAGAGTTTGGTTTTTTCGAAAAACTTGGATTAAATGATGATTTCTTTGTTCAAAATTCTATAACCTCCAAAGAAGAAGGAATGGACAGAGTTCTTAGTTATCTTTACGAAATTTCAAAAAAAATTAAAGAAAAAGGTCTTAAAAGAAAAGATATTGTTGAATTTGGAAAGACAATTGAATATTTTCCAGGTGTTACAACTTGGTTTGACAGAATAAACAAATTTGGAAAAGAACATGGCGTTGAAATTGAGCATTACATACTAAGTTCCGGGCAAAAAGAGATTATTGAAGGCTGTGAAATTGCAAAGCACTTCAAAAAAATTTTTGCGTGCGAATATATGTATGATGCAAACGGCGAGATAGTTTGGCCAAAAATTTTTGTTAACTACACAAACAAAACACAGTTTATTTTTCGTGTTTCAAAAGGGGCTTTAAATATTAGTGATGACAGTATAAATGAATATATGGATAAATCGCTCAGATCTGTTTCTTATGAGAACATGGTTTACATTGGTGACGGTTTCACAGATGTTCCTTGCATGAAACTTATTAAGCAAAAAAATGGGACTTCAATTTCAGTTTATACGAACAAAAATAAGATTCTTTCAGAAGATTTGTATAAAAACAATAGAATCACATATTATCATCCAGCGGACTATCGTGACGGAAGTCCGCTTGATGAAGAAATTAAAGGCTTGATTGTTAGACTTGAACAAAAATTGAAAAATAAATAAAAATGCATAATTATGCATAATTTTGAAAAAAAATACTAAATTTGATTGACACAAGGTTTTTAATATGTTAAATTATGCATAATGAAAGTTTATATTAACATATTTTAATAATAATTATGTCGATATATGTAGGATAGGGGTGATATTTTGGAGTTAAACAGAAGAAAATATAACATATTTGTAATAATTTTGGTTGTTCTTATCGCTTGCGTTATAATTTTCTCAGCAGTCGAAATTGCTGTTAATGAAGAAACAAAAAAAGTTGAGTCAACACAGGCTGAAGAAGTTACAGAGGGCAACGCTGAAGAAGAAGCTATTGAAATTGTTGAAGATAAAAAATATTTGCCAAAAGCCAGTTCTTTTTCAAACGGTTGGGTTGCTTTAAATTATGCATACAAACTTTTAGATAAATATTCCTATACTTCAACAAAAAACACAGTTGGAAAAAATGACCCAGTTAAAATTGCTGGATTTGAAATTGTTGTAACTCAAAATTTAAGTGAAAAGAAATATATAACAACTGATGAAGCACTTTTTGTTACAAATGCGAATTGTTCAAACAGTGAAGGCGAAAATTTTTATTCCTACACATATATGGACAAAAATGCTGATAAAGTTATCAAAAGAAAAACAGAAAATGGAAGTTTTTCTTCTGAACCAATTTCAAGCTGGACAATAGGAGAATTTGAGGCATTAACGGCAATTTCAACAAATGGAATGTATTACAAGCTGAATTCTGCAAATGCAAATTTAGATAGTTTTAAAATTTCTGGCGGAAGTTACATATTAAAAATTTCTTTAAAAGCTGGTTCTAGTGCTTTTGAAAGTCTTGAGAAAAACACAATTCAAGATACAACAGACATGAAGGATTTTAAGCCAGAAAGTGTTTCTTTTGAAATTTCAATAAACAGAAAAACGGGCGCTTTCGAAAGCATTAAATCTGTTGAAAGATACTCAATAACAAAGAAAACCAATATTGCAGGATGGCAATCGAGCGTTTTAACAGTAACATCAACTGAAATTTTTAAATTTGCAAACATAAACTTAGAGGCGCTTGTTAGCAAAACGGTTGTTAAGTAGTTTTTAAAAAAAGAGCTTTTGCTCTTTTTTTTCTTGCAATGTAGGCTTTTTTGTGATAGAATTTTTAAGATAAAATTTTAATAGGTGTTTTATGAATTTTAAACAATTAGACCTTGCAGGTTTTAAATCTTTTGCTGATAAAATTGAAATTAAGTTTGACAAGGGAATAACTGCCATTGTTGGCCCAAACGGTTGCGGGAAAAGTAATGTTGCAGATGCGATTAGGTGGGTTCTTGGAGAGCAAAGTTCAAAAACTCTTCGTGGTTCTTCCATGCAAGATGTTATTTTTAATGGAACAGAAAAAAGAAAAAGTTTGTCTTATTGTGAAGTTACAATGTATTTTGATAACACAGACAGATTTTTTAACTTTGACTTTGATGAAATTGCAATCACAAGAAAACTATATCGTTCTGGTGAAAGCGAATACTTAATTAACAAATCAACTTGTAGGCTTAAAGATATCACAAATCTTTTGTATAATTCTGGGCTTGGAAAAGATGGCTATTCAATTATTGGGCAAGACCAAGTTGGGAAAATTCTTTCTTCAAAACCGGAGGATAGGCGTGCAATTTTTGAAGACGCATCTGGAATTTCAAAATTTAAATCAAGAAAGGTTGAGGCAGAAAGAAAACTTGAAAGAACTAATGACAATCTTCTAAAAATTCAACTTGTTATTGATGAAATAGAGCGTCAGCTTGGGCCACTTAAAAAACAAGCAGAAGATGCAAAGCTCTTTTTAAAGCTTAAAGAAGATTTAAAACTTTTGGAAATAAATGCTTTTGTTTATCAAGAAGAAAACACAAATGAAGTTAAATCTAAATTGAATGAAAGATTAAATTCAATTGTTGAAGAGTTAACGCTTAGACAAGAAGAGCTTAAAAATGTTTCGGAAAAATATTCCAACAATATGTCTTCAATTGAAGAAATTGATAAAACTGTTGAAAAACTTCATCAGTCAATTTTAGATTTAACAATTTCAATTGAAAAACAATTTGGGGAAACAAATGTTATTCGTGAAAGAATAAAAATCATGGAAGAGCAAAACTCCAAAAATAAACTTAATATAGAAAATTTTGAAAAACTTATAGACGCTGTTCTTGTTGAAATTGAAAGAAAAACAAAAGAAAAAGAAGAATTTTCTGTTATTCTAGCAGACAAAAAAAAGCTTGAAGAAAACTTATCAAGTCAATATTTGATGGTTGTTGATGAACTTGCTCTTTCAGAAAATGAAGCAGAAAAAGGTCAAAAAGACGTTATTGATGCTCTTGATAAACTCGCATATTCAAAAGCAAACTCTTCAAGACTTCTTGCTGAAAAAGAAGCGCTAGAAAATGCATCTAATGAATGCGATGAAAAAATAAAACAACTTGAAGAAAAAATCAAAGAGCAAACAGAAAGTTTAAAAAATCAAGAAGAGAATATTTCTTCTCTTGAAAAAGATATTGACGAAAAGAAAAAAACACTTTTAAACGCTAAATTAGAGATATCATCACTTTCAGATGATATAGAAGTGTTTAGAAAAAAATATGAAGATGCTGGCGTTAAAATTCAAGTTTACGAGAACAGAAAACGTATATTAGAGGAAATGCAGGCCGAACATGAAGGCTATGCGGGTTCCGTTAAGAAAATTTTAAGAGAAAGCGAAAGAAATGAATCATTTAGAAAAAATCTTGTTGGAACACTTGCTTCACTTATTCAGGTGCCTGAAAAATTTGAAACTGCAATTGAAACGGCTCTTGGGAATGCGATTCAAAACATCATAACGCGTGATGAACAAGATGCAAAATTTCTAATTGAATTTTTAAAAAAGAACGACTATGGCCGTGCAACCTTCATGCCTATATCTTCAATGCGTCCAAGGAATTTAAGCATTGAAGAAAGAAAGCTGATACAAGTTGATGGTTGTTTTGGTGTGGCAAAAGACTTAATTTCATATTCAAATGAAATTGAGAATGTTGTTTCAAATCTTCTTGGTGCAACTGTTGTTGTGAACAGCTTAGATCTTGCAATAAAACTTGCCCAAAGCACAAAATTTAGCTATAAAATTGTAACACTTGATGGTTCGATAATAAATCCACAAGGGTCAATGATTGGAGGAAGCAAAAAATCTGAAGCAGTTAATTTGATTTCAAGAGACAGAGAGATTAAAACTCTTTCAACTGAAATTGAAAAACTTAAACAATTTGTTAACAACAGCTCAGATGAATATGCAAACAAAAGAAAAGCTTATGCAGATGCCGAGAAGAAATTTGATTTCCTATCTGGCGAGGAAAAGAACGCCCAAGTTGAACTTGCCTCTGCAAATGAGAGAAAAAATGCAATTTGTCAAGTTTTAAATTCTGTTAAAGACGAATTTGAAAACGCTAAAAACACAAAAGAAAACTGTTTTGCAAAAATTAAACTTATTGACGAACAACTCTCAAGCGAGATTGAACTTGAAAACGCTCTTTCAAAAGGAAAAATAAGCGCAAACGAACTTGCAGAAGAAAGACAAAACAGATATGCTTTGCTAAAGAAAAAGCGTGAAGAATATAACGAAGAAGTTGCAAAAACAAGAAATGAAATTGCCGAGCTTGAAAAAAATGTTTTTGCATGCGAACAAGAAATCGAACATCTTAACAAAACGAACTCGGAATATAAATATAATCTTGAACTTGCAAAAGATGAACTTGAATTTAATGAG
>CAMEKL010000001.1 GCA_945921365.1 uncultured Bacillota bacterium | reverse complement strand
TTCTTCGTCTGCACCAGCAACATCACTAAATCTAACTTTAATATTTTCAGAATTTCTTGCCTTGCTCTTTCCAAAGCCAAGTGAGCCTTGATTTCCTTTCATTATTGCTCTTAAAATAAAGTATGCAATAATCAAAATTACAAATAAACTAATGTATGGCATTATTGTTTGCAAGAAAGATTCCTTAACTTGCTGTTCTGAATATTTAATATTGTTTGCAGAAATTTGTTCAATCAAATTTTCTTGTGTTGCGGAAGTTGCAACTTCGCAATAGTAATCTGCATATGAAGGAAGCTCTTTATCTGAGCCAACTTTTTTAATTCTAAAAACCCCACCGTAGTAATACACTTCTTCTACTTCTGACGCAGCAATTTTTTCAGAAAATTCAGAAGGTGAAATTTTTTCTCCATAGTTATTTCCGCCAGTAAAGAGTGAAATCAGCAAAACAACCAAGATCACTCCTAAAATAATCCACCAAATCAAGTTTGAACGTTTGTTTTTATTATTCATATAATCTCCTAAGTGTTATTTTATCACAAAATAAATATATTATTTATAATAACATTATTTAATTTTTACCTTTTTAAATATTTTTGTCGAAGCAACGTTTCACGTGAAACATTGCTTTAAAGAAGACATTTATTTGTTTCACGTGAAACAAATTATTTTCTTTTGTTTATATTGCTTAAATCTTTTAAAGTAAGCACTTTTTTATTGAGCATTTGAATTAAATCATTAATTCTATCCAAATCATCTTTAGAATAGTAATCTATATATATTCTACCCTTGTTATCATTGCCAATTGCAGATACTTTTGTTGAAAAAACTCTTTGCATCTCATTTATCATTTCCCTAAGCTCTAAACTTTGCTCGCTTTTTGGTCGCTCTTTCGTTGGATTATTTAGTGCTTTAACAAGTTTTTCAATTTCTCTAACAGACATTTTCTTGGCAACTGCAACATTTGCAATTTTAACTTGTTCTTCTTGATTTTCAAGAGCAACAAGAACTTTTGCATGACCTGCACTAAGTTTATCTTCTTCAATATATTTAACAACTTCTATTGGAAGCGTTAAAAGTCTAACTGTGTTCGCAATAACAGACCTACTTTTACCAATTCTTTCAGCAACCGCTTCCTGAGTAAGTTTATATTCTTCCATTAACTGCTTGATTGCTTTTGCAGCCTCAATTGGATTTAAATCTTCCCTTTGTAAATTTTCAATAATGGAAATTTCTTTAATTTGCTTATCTGTAAAATCTCTTATGTATGCCGGAATTGTTTTTAGTCCTGCAATTTTTGATGCGCGCCAACGCCTTTCGCCGGCAATTATTAAATATTTACCATCTTGTTTTTTATTTATAACAATTGGCTGAATAACGCCATGAACTTTAATAGACTTTGCCAAATCATTTAATGCATCTTCATCAAAATGTTTCCTTGGTTGATTTGGATTTGCAATTATTTCATTTATGTCAATTTCGTTAACAGCATTTGACAATGTTTCACGTGAAACATTCTCTTTGACATCTTCTTCATCATCGTAAACAGAGATAAGAGCGTTAATTCCTTTTCCTAAACCTTTTTTAATCATTTTCTTCTCCTAAATATTTAATTTTGCTGCTTATCGACTCAAATTTAATATGATTTCTTTTTAATATTTCTTCTGAAAGAGACAAATATGCTTTTGCACCTTTAGAATTTGAGTCATAAACACCAACTGGCACGCCATGACTTGGAGCTTCGGCAAGCCTAATATTTCTTGGAATTGCAGTTTCAAAAACTTTTTTTCCAAAAAATGTTCTAATTTCTTCACTAACTTGATTTATTAAGTTGCTTCTCGCGTCTTTCATTGTTAAAACAACGCCTTCAACGTCAAGCTCTGGATTTAAATGTTTTTTAACAAGTCTTATCGTGTTCATAAGCTGGGTCAAACCTTCAAGAGCAAAGAATTCGCATTGAATTGGAATTAAAACAGAATCAGAAGCAGACAGCGCATTAACTGTTAGCAATCCAAGAGATGGTGGACAATCAACACAAATAAAGTCATATATATTTTTAACTCTTTCAAGCCTATTTCTAAGCACTTTTTCTCTATTATTCATTTGAACAAGATCAATTTCTGCTCCCGCAAGGTCAACAGTTGCAGGAATTACATCTAATGAAGGAATATTGCTCTTTAAAATTACCTCTTCTATATATGCATCTCCATCTAAAACATTGTATATCGTTTTTAAAGTTGAATTCTTTTCAACTCCAAGCCCGCTTGTTGCATTTCCTTGAGGATCAAGATCAACAAGAAGAACTTTTAAACCATGTGATGCAATATAAGAAGCAACGTTAACACAAGTTGTTGTTTTACCAACACCACCTTTTTGATTTGCAAACGAAATTATCTTTCCCATTTATTACCTCTTTATATATATTAACACTTAAATACATATTTTTCAAATAAAAAAACAATTTTTTTATGCGTTTTTAAAAAATGGCGCAAAAATTAAAATTTGCGCCATATGAATTTTTTTTTAAATTGGATTCGTTTTAGGTTTATTTCCTTGCCTTGGATATTTTTTTTCACTGCTCTTTATTTTTTTAATAACTACAATAGATCTATCATTTTCTCCGATTTTATATTTTTCAACAAGTTCAAGTTCTCCACCTAAAATCTTAATAGCATTTTTTGATTTTTCAATTTCTTCATCTATATTTCCACTTTTATAAACAATAAATTTTCCACCAACTTTTACAAAAGGAAGACAATATTCACATAATGTTTGCAAATTAGCCACTGCTCTAGCTGTTGCTATGTTAAATTTTTCACGATAATCTTCTTTTTGTGCAAGTTCCTCTGCTCTTGAATGAATTGCAATGATTTTTTCTAAATTTAAAGAAGAAATAACATCATTTAAAAATTTTATTCTTTTATTCAAACTGTCAACCATAACAATGTTTAAATCCGGTCTATAAATTTTAAGTGGAATTGAAGGGAATCCAGCACCAGCTCCTATATCGATAACTTTTGAGTTTGCGCTAAAAAATTTTTCTGGAAGAATGCAATCTAAAAAGTGTTTTTCAATAACTTCATCTTCATCAGTAATGGCTGTTAAATTGCAAATTTTATTTCCTTCAATTAGCAAATTATTAAATTTTTTTAAATTTTTAGCAATTTTTTCATCAATTTTTAAATTATTTTCTGTAAATTTTTCAATTATTTTATTTTCCATTTTTGGTTAATGCCTTTATATAAATCATAAGAACTGAAATGTCTGCAGGTGAAACGCCAGAAATTCTGCTTGCAGCACCAATTGTTTCAGGTTTAATTTTTGAAAGTTTTTGAACAGCTTCAATCCTTAAACTTTTAACATTATTGTAATCAATGTTTTCAGGTATTTTAGTGTTTTCCTTTGCTTTTAACTTCTCAATTTCATCATTTTGTTGTTTTATATAACCTTCATATTTAATTTCTGTGTTAATTATATCCAAAAGCACATCACTATCTCCATCAAAAATATCTGGATATTCATTTTTAATATCAAAAATATTAACATTATTTCTCTTAATTAAATCGCAAATTTTAATTGAAGAAGTTGGAATGTTTTCATTTAATTTTTTTAGTAAATTTTTCAATTTTTCATCAATTTTTAATAAAATACTAGTTTTTTTGCGAATTTTTTCTAATTTTTCACATTTTTTTTCGAATTTTTTAAATTTTTCTTCAGAAACTAAGCCAATTTCTTTTCCAATTTTTGTAAGCCTTTCATCAGCATTATCCTGTCTTAAAATTAGTCTAAATTCTGCTCTTGATGTCATCATTCTGTATGGTTCGTTTGTTCCTTTTGTGACTAAATCGTCAATCAAAACACCAATATAACTTTGTTCACGTCCAAGAATAAGTGGCTCTTTTTCATCTAATTTTAAACTAGCATTTATTCCTGCAATAAGTCCTTGAGCTGCTGCTTCTTCATAGCCAGATGTTCCATTTATTTGCCCAGCAAAAAATAGTCCTGAAATAATTTTACTTTCAAGAGACGCCTTAAGTGTTGTGCTGTCAATTGCGTCATATTCAATTGCATAGGCATAACGCATGATATCAGCATTTTCTAATCCCTCAATAGAGTGATACATCTTCTTTTGCACATCAACAGGAAGAGAAGTGCTAACACCTTGAATGTAAATCTCATGTGTTGAAAGAGCTTCTGGTTCTAGAAAAATTTGATGCCTTTCTCTATCTGGAAATCTAACAACTTTGTCTTCAATTGAAGGACAATATCTTGGACCTGTGCTTTTAATTCTACCACTGTAAAGTGGAGCACGATCTAGATTATTTCTAATAATCTCATGTGTTTTTAGATTTGTGTATGTAACATAGCAAGGGGAAATGTTATGATTAAATTGTCCATGCTCGAAAGAAAATGACTGAATGTTATTTTCGCCATCTTGTTTTTCAAGATTTTCAAAATTTATTGAAAGTCCGTTAATTCTTGCTGGTGTTCCTGTTTTAAATCTTCTTAAATTATGACCAAGTTTTTCAATTGAAGCAGAAAGTTCTTCAGCTCTAGCAAAACCATTTGGCCCAATTTGTTTTTCAAATTCTCCAATAATAATTTTGCTTTGCAAATAAACACCTGTTGCAACAACAACAGTATTACATTTAAAAATCTCATTTTGTGTTGTTCTAACACCGATAATTTTATTGTCTTTAGTTAAAATTTCGGCAATTTCAACTTGTTTTATTTTTAAATTTGGCTGTTCTTCCAAAATTCTTTTCATTCTTGCATGATATTCAAGTTTATCAACTTGTGCACGCAAACTGTGAACAGCTGGGCCTTTCCCTCGATTGAGCATTCTCATTTGAATTGCTGTTTCGTCTGCATTTTTTCCCATTTCGCCACCAAGAGCATCTATTTCACAAACAAGATGTCCTTTCGCAGTTCCACCAATTGATGGGTTACAAGCAAGAAAAGCAATTGCATCTAAATTTATAGTCGTTAAACAAACACTTTTCCCAAGGCGAGAAAGAGCAAGTGCTGCTTCACAACCAGCATGACCAGCACCAATAACAACAGCATCAAAAAAATTTTCTTCCATTTCCATTTTATTTTCCCAAACAGAACTTTGAAAAAATTGTGTCAATAATTTTCTCGTCTTCTGTGTCTCCAGTTATTTTTCCAAGTTCTTTCCAAATTTTTTTAATTTCAAAAGCAATTAAGTCTAAACTTAAATTTTTGTTTAAAAATTCACAGATTAAACTTAAACAATTATTTAAAATTGAAATTTGTCTTTCGTTTGTAAGCATAATTTTACTATAATCAATTTTTTCATAAATTATTGTTTTTATTATTTCTTTTTTTAAATTTTCAATATTTATATCATTTTTTGCACTAATTTCAATCATTTTTTGAAAATTTAAATTATTTTTTTTGTTGTCACATTTATTTGCAACAACAATGTGCGGTTTATTTTTAATTTTTTCATAAACCTCAAGTTCGCTTTTTTCAATCTCTCTTGAAAGATCTAAAACAAACAAAATTATATCAGCGTTTTCAATTTCTTCAAGTGATTTTTTTATTCCTATCTTTTCAACATAATCATCACTTTCTCTAATGCCAGCAGTGTCTATGAAATTAACTTTATATCCATCAATCAAAACTCTCTCAGAAATAACATCACGTGTTGTTCCTTCAATATCTGTAACTATTGCTCTATTTTCACCCAAAATTGCATTTAATAAGCTTGATTTGCCAACATTTGTTTTTCCAACAATTGCAACATTTATTCCATTTTTAATCTGTTTTGAATTTGCACTGTTGTTTAAAATTTCTTCAATTTTTTCTTTAATGTCTTTTGCAAGCTTTTTAGATTTGTCAATCAACACATTCTCACTAAAATCATCTGGATAGTCTAAATTTGCTTCAATCTCTGCAAGAAGATTTAAAATTTGTTCTTGAGTTTCTTTAATTTTTTTGTTTAAAAATCCTTTTTGTAAAAGGTTTGCACTTTTAATCTCTGCATCACTTTCAGCAAAAATTAAATCACTTACCGCCTGAGCTTCATCAAGTGAAATTTTTCCATTTAAAAAAGCCCTTTTTGTAAATTCTCCCGGTTCGCTTAACCTGCATTTTGTTAAAACTTCTTTAAGAATTTTGCTTGCAAGATATTCCCCACCATGAAATTGGAATTCAACAACATCTTCTCCTGTAAACGAAAAAGGAGCTTTAAAATAAACACACAAAACTTGGTCTAGGAAATCTTTTCCATTAAAGTTTCCATAATATAGATATCTAGGCTTAATGTTTTCAAAATCAAGATTTTTGCAAGAAAAAAACTGTTTAGCAATTTCTAAACTTTTTTCTCCGCTTATTCTAATAATTGAAATTCCTCCCGTTCCAACTGGAGTTGCAAGTGCACAGATTGTTTCGTTCATACGCTTTATAGTATATCACAACTACAAACAATTTCAAGTTTTTTTAACTTAGTTTTCATAAAGATGAATTTTATCAACAACCAAAAACTGTGTGTTCATTAAATCAATCCAAACACATCTAAATCCACCAACAGATGATATGTCAATTTCTTCATTATTATCTAGAAGAAGATATTTAGGCGTTGAAAGAAAAATTTCATTTTTATTACTATCTTCAATTTTTAATGTGCAAAGAAGTTTGTTTTCCACTGAAGAATAGAAACTGCAAATAAATTTATACGCTTTATTTTCAGTTAAAGTTTTTGCTTCAGCATTATTAAAATCTGTTGCAAGAAGATTGTTCTCTATTCCTGTTTTTTTACTTGTTCCAACTCTTAAAGCATTTTGAAATTTTCTAAAGCAGAATCTAACACTTGTTAAAACTTCATTTTGTTTGTTGTTTATATAAAATGAAATATTGAAATAATCATTCACATTAAATTCTTCTGGGTTTATTTTAAGTTCAATTTCTGCTTCAAGACCAGAATTTGTCCAAACTGAGTTTTTGTTTTCGTTCTGTCCGAAATAAGAAAGAGGTCCAACAAGAAATTTTTCACTTTTAATAAGTGAAATTGTAAAATCATCATTTGAAACAACAGTTCCATATCCACCAAAGATATCATTGTTTCCATCTTTAAATTCACTTTCAAACACTGTTATTTTGCTATTTTTTTGATTGCACGCTGTGAGAATAACACAAAAACATAACATAAATAAAAAAAATGCTGTAAGCCTATATTTAACTTTCATATAATCTCCAAATAAGATTATTGACTCTTTTTTATAAACTAAACAGCATATATATGAATTGCTTCTAAGATATTCAAACTTGTGTTGTTAAACACAACATAAAAATCACAAGCGTTGTATATTTCTATGTATATGTTATTCACGGTAACACTGTAATCATAATTTTCACTTTCCAAAATCACAACAGAAAATTTTTGTTCTTTATAAAGTTCATTTTCAAAATAAACAAATGCTTTAAACTTAACAAAATTTGCTTCTGTGTTTTCATTAAGAGAAAGAATAATCTCTTTTTCTTTAAAATTATATTCGCAGCCATCTTGTTCTTTATTTTCAAAAACAAACGAATAAGGATTTTCTATTATATTTTTCTCTTCTTCTTTATTATCTTCTTCGTTGTTGTTTTGTTCATTGAGATTTTGTTCGTTGATATCTTCTGTGTTATTTCCTTCTAAGTTATTCTCTTCTGTGTTATTCTCTTCTGTGTTATTTCCTTCTGTGTTATTTTGAATAGATTTTTGATTATTATCCTCATTTGAATTTTCTTTTTCTTGATTGTCTGTGTTATTTTCATTTTGTGCGTCAATGATTGTTTCTTCATCATCATTTTCATTATTTATTAAATTCTCATCATTTACAGAATTATCTTTGATTGAATTATCTTTGATTGAATTATCAATTTCATTGTTTTCATCTGGCTGTATTTTTTCATCATTCTCTAAATTAACATCACCATCATTATCGCTATAATTTGTTGAATTTTTATTATTTTCATTTTCTTTAGTGCTATTTTCATTGTCAGAATTGACGTTTTCTTCACTGATATTACTTTTAATTTCTTCAATAATTAGTTCTTTATCATCTTCATTGATTTTTCCACTTTCATTATCAATAACACTAACATCTTCGTGAAAATCTTCATAAGAAACATTTGCATCTGAACAACCACAAAATGCAAAGACACATAAAACTAAAAATACAATTAAAAATTTTACTTTCACCTTGTTTAAATTTTATCATAAAATAACTGTTTTTTCAACAAATTTAGACATAGCAATTAAAATTTACATAAATTTGACAAATTCGATTTTTTTTAATAAGATAATCTTATGAAAAAATTTTTTGTTTTTATAATTTTGATGCTTTGTTTGTTCACAACAACGAATTTAAACTTTGTTTATGCAGATAACCTTGAATATAAGGTTATAACAGATTTTGCATACATTGTTTCTAAGCCAAACAGTTCAAATTATGAAAAAATTACAGAGGTTTCTAAAGGTGAAATTATAATTGTTAGTGATGAAACAATATATAATGACGAGAGTGAAACAAATTTAAAATACTTTAAAGTTTCTTATAAGGAATATGAAGGATATATCCTAACAAGCACGATTAGGAAAAATGAAGAAAACTTTAAAATTCAATTTAAACCAAACGCTATATTAAGCAAAGAAAGTGAAGTTTATATTTTAAATGAGAATAACTATCAAAATTTTGTTTATAACGGTGAAAATATAATTTTAAACACAAACACAGAGATTAAACTTCTTAGTGCCTACGATAAAAATAAAACATATCAAGAAATTTCATTTTTAAAAGACAATGAAATTTTAACAGGATATGTTTTAACTGAAAATATTTCTGTTTCTGGATTTAGATATTATGTTTTAATTATTATTTTTGTTCTCATAGTTGTTTTTTCAACTGTTATTCCAATTGTTGTTAAAAACTGGAAAAAGAAAAGAAAATCAGGTCAAACAATAGACAAAATTTCAACATCTCCACACAAAACATCAAAATAAGAAAAAGTTTGAACATCAAGTTGGTTGATTTGGTCAACTTTAACGGTAAAAACACTTGGATATATATTTTCAATTTGCGCATTTATTGTTTCAATTTTTTTTCTTCCCCTATTTACTGCAAGAGTTACATTTTCCCCCTTCAAATTTTTAATTTTTTCTTTAACTTCACTTAAACTTAAACCTAATTTTCGCATAAAAATCTCCCATAAGATTATTAACTTAAATATGTAATTTTAAACAATAAAAATTGATAAAATTGAAAGTGCAAACAAATAGAATGCAAAATAATAAAGTTTGCTTTTAGAAACTATTTTTAACATAAATCTAATAGATAAAATGCCAACGATAAATGCACTTAAAAACGATATGATTATTGGTAAAACTTGAACTCCAAAAATTTTGTCAGAAGAAAAAATAATTTCATAAAATAGTGATGCAATAATAATTGGAATGCTCATAAGAAAAGAAAATTTTGCACTTTCTTCTTTATTTTCTCCCATTATTAAACCAGTGCAAATTGTTGAGCCAGAGCGTGAAATTCCTGGCAGAACTGCAAAACCTTGAATAACCCC
The DNA here is from genome assembly GCA_945921365.1 of uncultured Bacillota bacterium. Lineage (GTDB taxonomy): Bacteria > Bacillota > Clostridia > Christensenellales > UBA1242 > UMGS687. The sequence goes on along the minus strand of CAMEKL010000001.1, from coordinate 11,153 downwards.
CATCATTAGACAAGAAGATGTTTTTATTTCTCTTTTTTTACAATTTTGTTTTTTTTCACTAATAACTTGACTAATTATAAGAAATAAAGCAGTTATCATAAACGTAACTGGCAAAATTTTTGCATTTTCAAAAACAGAGTTTGTGAAAAATCGAAAAATAAAAACAATAATAATAGTTGGAATTGTTGATAAAACTAAATTTTTCATTTCTTTTGAAAAAGGATTTTTAATTATAAACCAAATTTCCTTTCTTAAAACAATAACAACTGCAAGAAGAGTTGCAATGTGAAGAATAATTTCAATAATTAAAAAATTTCCATTAACATTAAAAACAGAATTAAGAAGCATTAGATGTCCACTGCTTGAAACTGGCAAAAATTCTGTTAACCCTTGAACTATTCCCAAAATAAGTGCAACTAAAATTGTCATTTTTCTTGATTATTTACCTTTTTTGATATATATTATTCTATGCAATTAAATTAAAATATATAAGTATGCAGGAGAAAAAAATGAAAATAGGAATTGTTGGACTTCCAAATGTTGGAAAAAGCACACTTTTTAATGCAATCACAAATGCAAAAGCAGAAAGTGCAAACTATCCATTTTGCACAATTGAACCAAATGTTGGAATTGTTGAAGTAAAAGATGAAAGACTAAATGAACTTGCAAAACTTTACAACACTCAAAAAATCATTCCAGCGGCAATTGAATTTGTTGATATTGCTGGTCTTGTTAAAGGGGCAAGTAAGGGCGAAGGTCTTGGAAATAAATTTTTAAGCCATATAAGAGAAGTTGACGCAATTGTTCACGTTGTTAGATGTTATGAAAATGAAAATATAATTCACGTTTCAGGTTCTGTTGACCCAAAAAGAGACATTGAAGTTATTAACCTAGAGCTAATCTTGTCTGATCTAGAAAATGTTACAAAACGTTATGAAAAAATTGCAAAACTTGCAAAGGTTGGAGAAAAAGGTGCAGAGGAAGAATTTGAAGTTTTAAAACTAATTAAAGAAGCACTTGAAAACGGAAAAAGTGCAAGAAGCGTTGTTTTAACAAAAGAACAAAAGAAAATATGTAACTCATTCTTTCTTCTCTCTTCAAAACCAATAATATATGTTGCAAATGTTAGTGAAAAAGAAATAAAAACTGGAAATGAATATTCAAAAATTGTTGAAGAAATTGCAAAAGAAGAAGGCTCGCAAGTTATAACTCTTTGTGCAAAAATTGAAGAAGAATTAAACGAACTTGAAAGCGACGAAAAAGAGCTGTTTAAAGAAGAACTTGGAATAAAAGATAGTGGTCTTGAAAAGCTTGTAAGCGCAAGTTACACACTTCTTGGTCTCATGAGTTTCTTAACAGCAGGAGAAAAAGAAGTTAGGGCATGGACAATCAAAATTGGAAGTAAAGCTCCACAGGCCGCTGGAAAAATTCACACAGATTTTGAAAAAGGTTTTATTAAAGCAGAAGTTGTGTCTTATGATGATTTAATGGAAGCTGGCTCATATTTAAAGGCAAAAGAAAAAGGCAAGGTTAGAATTGAAGGAAAAGACTATATTGTTCAAGACGGAGATATAATGCTTTTCAGATTTAATGTTTAAGGTTAGAGTAGTATAACTTTTTTTTGTGAATTTGTGAATAACTTTTTATTTTTATTAACATTTAATCAACATTTTTACAAAAATTATAAATCACAATATATAGTGTTTAATTTTTACCAAATTCATATATTTTTTCAAATATATTGTGGCTTTTAAAACTTATAAACTTATCCACAGCCTTTATTAAGAATAATATTATTTAAATAAAATAAAAACATATATTTTGCTGGCAAAAACCAAAATTTTCTTTTTCAATTTAATTGATTTAAATATTTTGTTATGATATAATATATTAAGAATTTAATTAGGAGATTTATTATGCAAGTTATATGTGATGGCTTAGATTTATCAGAAGCAGTTTTAAAAGTTTCAAGAGCAATTAGTGTTAGAACAACAAACCCAATTTTAGAGGGAATTAAAATTGTTGCAGATGAAAATTATATTATTGTTTCAGCAACTGACCTTGAACTTTCAATAGAAAAGAAAATTAGAGCAGAAGTAAAAATTGAAGGAGAAACAGTTGTTCCTGGAAAATTTTTTACGGAACTTGTTAAAAAATTAACAAAAGAAAAAATCGAACTTATAACGAATGATAAAAATCAATTAACAATTAAGTATATGGATAGCCAAACAACAGTTCAATGTTTCAATGCGCTTGAATATCCTTCATTTAATAAAATTGATTCAAATGAATATTTCTCATTAACAGAAACAACGCTTAAAGATGTTATAAATAAAACAATTTTTGCAGTTGCAGTTGATGATTCTCGCCCAATTTTAAAAGGTTGTTTGTTTGAAATTGAAAATAATAAATTAACAACTGTTGCTCTTGATGGTTACAGGCTTGCTCTTTGCAAAACAGAACTAAAATATTCAAATATAAAAGTTAATGTAATTATTCCAGCAAGAAGTCTTTCAGAAATAAGTAAACTTCTTGGAGATGAAGAAAACATTATAAACATTTATATTCAAAAAAATTATATAATGATAGATTTAGAAGATACTAAAATTATTTCAAGGCTGCTTGATGGAGATTTCTTAAACTATAAACAAATAATACCTCAAAACTTTGAAACAACTGTTGTTATAAACAAAAAACAATTTGAAGATGCATTAGATAGAGCTTCTCTTCTTTCTAGAATTGGTCAAAACAACCTTGTTAAGTTTGATATAAAAGAAAATAACCTTTTAATAACTTCAAATTCAGATTTAGGAAATGTTAATGAAAATGTTAACGTTTCATTCAAAGGTAAAGATTTAAAAATTGCTTTCAATGCAAGATATTTCACAGAATGCGCAAGGAATATATCAGATGAATTTATTAAAATTTCATTTAATAATTCAACAAACCCTTGCATTATAACTCCAATAGATAATGAGTTTTACACTTTCCTTATCTTGCCAGTTAGAATGCTTGGATAAAATTTAAAAAAACTCTTGCTAAATAAAATATAATATGATAGAATACAAGTGGCTTGAAAAAGTCCTTGTTTTTTATTAAGTTAAAAAACCAAAGAAATTTGTCCAAAAGGAGGTAATGTATGAATAAATACGAACTATTGTATATCATTTCTTCAAGCGAAACTGACGAATCAAAAGAAGCTGTTGTTGAAAAAATAAAAGCTTTAATTGAAAAGAACGGTGGAGAAAACATTGCAATTGATAAATGGGGTATGAAAAAATTTGCTTATCCAATCAATTTCAAAAATGAAGGATATTATGTTCTTGTAAACTTTGAAGCTCCAGCAGAAGCAATAAAAGTTATAAATAACACAATGAACATAACAGAAAGCATTGTTAGACAAATGTTTATCAAAAAATAGAGGTATATATGAATAAAGTTATATTAATTGGAAATTTAACAAAAGACCCAGAACTAACAACAACAAATTCTGGAATTTCAGTTTGCAGATTCACTCTTGCAGTTTCAAGAAGATTTGTTGGTGCAAGCGGTGAAAGAGAAACAGATTTTTTAAATATTGTTGCATGGAGATCACAAGCTGAAAATTGCAGTAAATATTTAAAAAAAGGAAGCAAATGTGCTGTTACTGGATCAATTCAAACAAGAAGTTATGACGCACAAGATGGTTCAAAACGTTACGTAACAGAAATCACAGCAGATGAAGTTGAATTCATATCAACAAAGAACGATGGATTTGGTGCTGAAAAGAAAGATGATGTTGCAGAGCTTCAACCAATTGATGATGACACACTACCATTTTAATTAAAAGGAGAATAGTATGAGCGAAGTTAAAACTGAAGAACGCAAAAAATTCAAAAAACCTTCAAAAAAGAAAGTTTGCTTGTTCTGCGTTGATAAAGTTGAATCAATAGATTATAAAGATGTTAATAAACTTAAAAAGTTTATGACAGAAAAAGGAAAAATCTTGCCAAGAAGACAAACAGGAATTTGTTCTGCTCACCAAAGACAACTTACAGAAGCAATAAAAAGGGCAAGAATTATGGCACTTCTTCCATTTAAAGGAGAATAAAAAAAATCACCAAAACATGGTGATTTTTTTTTAATTTTAATATTGACAAAGCATCTTTTATATGTTATTAAAAATATATAAGGGGTTGTGTATGGAAAAATATAATGGAAGTGAATTACTTTGGATTGTAAATGAAAAAACAAAGGAATGTGATATCCTTAAAATTGACAAAGATTTTGCATATAGTTTAATTAGTAAAAAAGCTATCAATTATAGTTTATTAAGCAAAGATTATTATATTTACACAACAAGTGGAATTGTTAAAATTCTTGGGCTTGAAGAAAAAGATTATTACAATAAAATGAAAATTGAACAACTTTACAGCATTTTTTCAAAAACCTTAAACAGTTTTAAAAATAATGAAATCAAGTTTCTTTTTAACGAAAAAAATAATGTTTTAAGAGCAATAACAATTTCAAAAAAAGAAAATAATATATTTTGCTATGATATAACTTCTGGGGAAAAAATAAAAGGGAACGTTATATTTTCAGATAATAAAAAGGAGTGGAATTTTATTCCAACAACAGATTGTAAAAGTTATTCTTTTGATAATGCAAAAAAAATTATTTTAGCTAACAAAAAAATTTATACAATTGGAATTCTTTCAACATTGAATAAGAAATTTTTAAATTTTGAAGAAGTTAAAAAAATTAAAGATGTTTTTGAAAAAACACTTATAAATGAGAAAAAAGCAAAAATAAATAAAAACGAAAGAAGCTTTTAAAAAAAAGAGATTAAATAATCTCTTTTTTTTAATTATTTGTGCTTATTGTTATTGTTTTTTCTGTTTGTAAATTTAAAGTTTTTAAATCGTTTGAACCAATTGAAATTGGAGATGTTTCTTCTTTTTCATTTAATATAATTTTAGAAGCGGTTGCGCTAAGTTTAAAATCTCCATTTTTAAAAAAAGCATAAATATTATTTTTAGAATTAACATTGCTGTTTGTTCCAACTTTGTCAAAATATAAAACTACATAGCCAGAATTTGAAGTAACATCAATTTGTTTTCTAATTCCATAGATGTTTGAATTTTCAATTTTTCCTAAAATAATTTGGCCTGAGTTTGAAACAACATCAATATTAGCCTCAACTTCACAAACACTTATTTTTGCAGAATTTGTTCTTATGGTAGATGTTAAAATAGAACTATTTATTTTTGCAATATTAACTTCCCCATTAGTTGAAATTGTTGCTTTTCCGTTTATTGAATCTTTGATTAAAACAGAAGTTTTTGTGATGATTTTATCAAAGTCAGTATTTATAGTTCCAATTAAAAGAGAACCGTTAATTGTGTTTGCTTGGAAGTCACATGAATTTGAATTCTGAGAAAAGATTATATGTCCAGTAAGTTCTCCAGCATAAATTTTCCCACCAGCAACATCAAAGTCAAAACTTTTTGCAGTTGCTTTTTTAATTTCAACAAAAGAACTGTTAGATTTAATTTTTAAAGTATTTGCAATATCTAAATTTTCGCTTATTAAATTGATGTTTCCAGTTTCTGTTTCAAGTGTTAGATTTTTTGCAGAGATAGCACTTTCAAAATTTATTTTTCCTTTTTGAGTTTTTATAGAAGAATCTTTTGTGCTGTCTGCAATTGCAAAATAATTATAGCCATTTAAATTTCCAGATTTTATGTTCACATCAAGTTTATTAACATTTAAGGTGTTAGATTCAATATTCGCTGAACTGTTATTTCCAAGATAAATATTTCCATTTTCGTTTTCAATTTGAATATTTATTTCTTTATTAAAATCTGTTGGAAATAAAACTTCAATGTAAGCAGTGTTATTAAAATTTAAAAATCCAGTTGGTGCGTTGGCAACAATTTCAAGTGTTTTAGTGTCTTTAAAATATTTGCAAAATATTTCTGTTTTAACTTTATTATCTTTCACAAAGCCAGAAATAGTTGTGTTAACAATAACAGTTAATGCACTTTTAACAGAATCTGTTGTTTTTTCTTTTTGTTTAACGCTTATTGAATATTTGTTTGATTTTAAAACAAGAGAGTTAATATCATTCATTTGCCCTTCATTGTTTAAATCAAAAGTTTCACCTTCAATTTTTTCTTCACCGTTATAAACTGTTGCGTTTAAAATTTCTTTTTCACCAGTTTTTTCACTAAAATATGAAAAGCCAAAAATTTCTGTTCCTGGTGAAAAAATCATGATGCAAACGCAAATGGTAACGAATGCAAGAACAACACCTAAAAGTATTAAAAGATAACTAAAAAAACCACGATTAACTTTTTTCCCCATTTTTTCCTCCTCGTGGTTTTATTTTATCATAGTTTATTTAGACAATCAAGTGTTTATTGTTGATTTAATGCTTTTTCAAGCTTTTCTTTTTGGTCTGCAATTGCCAAGTTTTCAATTAAATCTTCAATATTTCCATCTAAAAAGTCTTCAAGGTTGTAAACAGTGTAGTTTATTCTGTGGTCCGTTATTCTTCCTTGTGGATAGTTGTATGTTCTAATTCTCTCACTGCGTTCTGCATTTCCAACTTGATTTTTTCTGTTTTCAGAATATTCTTTATCTATTTGACCTTTATAGTAGTTGTATAATTTAGATTTTAAAACTTCAAACGCTTTTTCTTTATTTTTTGTTTGAGAGCGTTGGTCTTGACATGAAACAACAATTCCAGTTGGAATGTGAGTAATTCTAATTGCAGAATCTGTTTTATTGATATGTTGACCGCCTGCACCACTGCTTCTATATGTGTCTATTCTTAAATCTTTGTCTAAAATCTCAAAGTCAACATCTTCAACTTCTGGAAGAACAGCAACTGTTGCTGTTGAAGTGTGAACTCTACCTTGAGATTCTGTTTCTGGAACACGTTGAACACGATGAACACCACTTTCATACTTAAGTTTTGAATAAGCACCTTTTCCAGCAATTGTGAAAGAACATTCCTTAATTCCGCCAATTTCTGTTTCAGAATAATCCACAATTTCAACATTCCATCTATTTCTTTCTGCATATCTACAATACATTTTAAAAAGAACAGCACCAAAAAGGGCAGATTCTTCTCCACCAACACCTGGTCTTATTTCAATAATGACGTTGCTGTCATCATTTTCATCTTTTGGAAGAAGAAGTATTTTAATTTTTTCACAAAGTTCTTCAATTTTTCTTTTATTTTCCTTTTCCTCTTCTTTAAAAAGTTCAAGAATTTCTTCGTCTTTTTCTGTTTCAAGAGTTTTATGTATATCTTCTTCTTCTTTTGTAAGTTTAACAAGTTCGTCATGAGCCTCTGCTAAACTTTCAAGCCCACTTCTTTCTTTAATGTTCTGAAGGCTACCAATTATTTGTGCCCACCCAAGCACACCAACCAGCCATGAAACGATAAAAATAACAATAAAAATAACGTATTTCATATTCTTTTCTCCTTTTATGTGGTCTCAGACTCTGCAATTATCTCTGGCTTAGAAATAAGTTCTGTAAGTTCATCAAATCTGTTTTTAAAAGCAATTGTTTTTTCAAGCATGTTTTTATCCTTTTAATTTTGCAATGACAATTCTATCTATTTTTGAATAATCTTTCTTTATTTTAATATCTTCAAAATCTTTTTGCAAGAGTTTTTTAACACTTTTACTTTGATTTATGCCGATTTCTAAAAAAATCATGCCATTTGGAAGAAGAAAGTTTGGCGCCTCTTTAATTATTTCCCTATAAAACATCAACCCATCTTCACCACCATCAAGTGCTAAAATAGGGTCATTATTTTTAACTTCATCTTCAAGTGCTAAGATATCCTTTGATGGAATATACGGTGGATTTGAAACAATGATATCAAATTTTTCTTTTTTAAAATTTTTAAAGATGTCGGAATTTATAAATTTAACTTGTGCTTCATGAGTTTTTGAATTTTTCTTAGCAATTAAAAGTGCGCTTTCTGAAATATCAGAAGCAAAAATCTTTGCATTTGTTTTTTTTGCAAGAACTGTTGCAATTGCTCCACTTCCAGTGCATAAATCTAAAATTTTTGTTTTTGGATTATTTCTTTCTTTTGCCTCTTTTATAACTTCCTCAACTAAAAGCTCTGTTTCTGGTCTTGGAGAAAGAACATTTTTATCAATATAAAAATCGTATCCATAAAAATTTGCTTTATTGAAAATTTTTGTTAATGGAATATGTTTTTCTCGTTTTGCTGTTACACTGTTAATTTTTTTATACTCTTCTTTAGAAACTGTTGTTCTAAGCCTAATGTCGTTTCTGTTTTTTCCAAGACACTCTGCAATAAGCCATTCACTTTCACTTGCTGATTCAATTCCTGCCTTTGCAAGCTTTTCTTTAACTTCTGAAATAACAACACTCATTGGAATTTCTTTTCCAGAAATTTCATCTAAAATTCTCTCGCGATTTTCTTCCATCATATTAACCTCTTCCACAACGCTGTTAGCAATGTTTTTTTCTGTTAAACTAGGTTTTGCTGTAACCAAAAAAGAAATTGGTTTAACAAAAATGCTACAAAGAATTCCATTATTTTTTTCAATAGCTTTTAAAATTTCAAACACAATTCCAACAGTTGTAAAAGTTATAGAAAGATTTAGAAGAATTCTAAGCCCATAGTTTATATTAAGTGCAGTAAATGATAACACAAAAAGGAGAATAAAGAAAGAGGTTAAAACAAAAGTTAGAAAATTTGTTGAAAGATGATAGTTTTCTCCTTCTTTAAAAACAAGATTGCAACTTGCATTATGTCTATAAAACTGTTTAAAAGATGGGATAAATCTTAACACAAGAAGAATTAAAGCGAATGTTAAAATTCTAAGTCCAGCAGCGGTAAGACAAATTAAAAAATAGTTATAGCCAAGTTTTCCAAGATAGAAAAAAGTAAAATAAGGAATAAGAACAAAAGCAAGACTTCCAAAAATAATTCCACAGCTAAGGGCTATAATAGATAAAAGTCTGCTTTCGCTGATTTTTATTTTTCTTTTCTCTTCAACTTTTTTTTCTTTTAAAAAAACTTCTTGTGCGGTTATCATGCTTTTAAAAAAAAGGTAAAGACCAAAAATAAAATATGCAATACCTCTAAAGAATGGCATTGAGATATTGTCATATCTAAACTTATCTCTAACTCCATAAACTTCAATTTTGCCACTTTCATCAATTTTAGAAATTGCAGTGCTTTTGTTTTTTATGCACGCATTTCCATTTAGAACAGGAAAAATATACATAACAAAAGTATTGACACAAGAAAAAATTTTAAACAGCCTTGAAAAAAAATATTAAATTTCTACTTTCCTTTATTCTAGCTGTTTATAATTTTGTAAAAAAATAAGTTGCTTTTAGACGCAAAAAATTGTTAAATTTTGTTTGACATATATTCTAATAATTGTTAAAGTTAAATCAATATTTTGGTTCAAAATCTTGTTGAACCACAATATATTGTAACAAGGGAACAAAATTATGGGGGTAAATATATATGATACAAATCGTTAAAAAAGACGGAACACTTGAAGATTATAATGTTCAAAAAGTTTTAACAGCTGTAAAAAAATCTGCATATAGGGCGCTTGTTGAGTTCACTGAAGAAGAACTTGATAAACTTAAAAACATTGTTGATAAAATGGTTAAAAGTCAGCCAACAGATAAGGTTGAAATTGCTGTTATGCATATTATTGTTGAAAATGCGCTTGACCAAGTTAAACCAGAAGTTGCAAAAAGTTACAGAGATTATAGAAACTATAAGCAAGATTTTGTTAGAATGCTTGATGATGTTTATAAAAAAAGTCAAGCAATCATGTATATTGGAGATAAAGAAAACAGTAATTTAGACAGTGCTCTTGTTTCAACAAAGAGATGTTTAATTTTTAATCAACTTAACAAGGAATTGTATCAAAAGTTTTTTATGAGCAATGAAGAGCTTCAAGCATGTCGTGAAGGATATATCTATATTCACGATATGAGTTCAAGGCGAGACACAATGAACTGTTGCTTGTTTGATATAAAAAGCGTTTTAGAAAATGGTTTTGAAATGAGCAATATGTGGTATAACGAGCCAAAAACTTTAGACACTGCTTTTGACGTTATTGGAGATGTTACACTTGCTTCAGCAAGTCAACAATATGGTGGTTTCACACTTCCAGAAATAGACAAGGTTTTGGAAAAATATGCACAAAGGTCTTATGATAAATATATTGAAAAATATTTGGCATTAAAGATTGACAGAAAGCTTGCAGAAGAAGAGGCAGAAAAAGATGTTGAACGTGATTTCGAACAAGGTTTTCAAGGTTGGGAATATAAGTTTAACACGGTTGCATCTTCAAGAGGAGATTATCCTTTCATAACTGTTACAACTGGTCTTTCAACAACTAAGTTTGGAAAGATGGCAACAAAAGCAATTTTAAAAGTTAGAAAAAATGGAGAAGGAAAAGAAGGGCACAAAAAGCCAGTGCTTTTCCCAAAAATTGTTTTCCTTTATGATGAAAATTTACATGGAGAAGGAAAAGTAAATGAAGATCTTTTTGAAGCAGGCATAGAATGCAGTTCAAAAACAATGTATCCAGATTGGTTATCTCTTTCTGGTGAAGGTTACATAGCAGATATGTATAAACAATATGGAAAAGTTATAAGCCCAATGGGTTGCAGAGCCTTCCTAGCACCTTGGTGGGAAAAGGGTGGATTCTCTAAGGCTGATGAAAGCGACACACCAATTTTTGTTGGCCGTTTCAATATTGGTGCAGTAAGCTTACATCTTCCAATGATATATGCAAAGGCAAAGCGTGAAAATAAAGATTTTTATAAAGTTTTAGATTATTATCTTGAACTAATTAGAAATGTTCATAAGAGAACTTATGACTATCTTGGCGAAATGCGTGCAAGCACGAATCCTCTTGCTTATTGCGAAGGTGGATTCTATAAAGGTCATTTAAAACCACGAGATAAAATTAAGCCACTTCTAGAATATGCAACAGCATCTTTTGGAATAACAGCGCTTAACGAACTTCAAGAATTATACAATGGAAAATCTCTTGTTGAAGATGGAAATTTTGCGCTTGAAGTTATGGAATATATAAACAAAAAGGTTGCAGAGTTTAAAGTGGAAGACAAACATCTTTATG